>JBKBSS010000008.1:0-22932 GCA_046291385.1 Emticicia sp.
TTCAATCACAATTCCAGGCGGACATTTAGCTCAAGCAAGCGATACTTCTAAAATTGGTTTAGCAGGTATGGTTGCCGAAATGCTAAACGAAGACACAAAAAAATATACGGCCGAGCAAATGGCGGTTGAACTCCAAAAATTGGGAAGTTTCATCAGCGTTTCTCAGTCAGTAGATGGTATCAGTTTCAATGTGCAATGTTTGAAGAAAAATGTGGATAAAACATTAGAATTGTTGGAAGAAAAAATGCTCGGTCCAAACTTCACGGCTGATGCTTTCAATCGTTTACAAAAACAAGCACTGGAAGGTTTCAAACAATTAAAATCTCAGCCAGCGGCCATTGCTTCGACTGTAATTGACAAACTTAACTACGGCACAAGTAATATTTTGGGCTTGAGCGATAACGGTACTGAAAGCACCATTAAAAGACTTAGCTTGAAAGATGTGCAGGCTTATTACGACAATTACATGACATCGCAAGGCACGAAAGTGGTGGTTGTGGGCGATATTAGCGAGGGTGAAATATTACCAAAATTGGCGTTTTTGAGCAAATTACCCAATAAAAAAATCAATTTGGCCAATCCAGCTCCAGCTCCTGCCATCACAAAAACGCAAATTTATTTGATTGATGTACCGAAAGCAGCACAAACCGAATTTAGGGTAAGTAATGTTACTGGCTTGAAATACGATGCAACTGGCGAATACTACAAAGCAGGTTTGATGAATTTTGCTCTCGGTGGAGCATTTAATAGCCGTGTAAATCTTAATTTACGTGAAGATAAAGGTTGGACTTATGGTGCTCGTGCTGGTTTTGCTGGAGATAAATACACTGGCGAATATCAGTTTAGTTCAGGAATCCGTGCAAATGCTACTGACAGTGCATTGGTAGAAGTAATGAAAGAATTGAAAAACTACGCAGCCAACGGCATTTCTGCCGAAGAATTGGCATTTACAAAAAGTGCAATTGGTCAACAAGATGCTTTGCGTTATGAAACAGGCAACCAAAAAGCAGGTTTCATTGGTCGAATTCTGACTTATGGCTTACCAGCCAATTTTGTAGAAACTCAAAACAAAATTTTAGCATCACTCACCAAAAAAGAAGCAGATGCAATGGCAAAAAAATGGATTAATCCTGATAAAATGAATATTTTATTGGTAGGAGATAAAGCCAAAATTTTACCAGGCCTACAAAAGCTTGGTTATGAGATTGTAGAATTAGATATTGATGGGAATAAGAAATAGGTTTTGAATTAGTCCCAAACAAAAAAGATGGTCGTAATGGCCATCTTTTTTTGTGTCCTCGAAGGGATACATTTGATTATTATTCTTTTTAACTATTCTTTATCAATTTATACTGATTATCAGTTATTTACAATCTATAAAGATAAGAAAAAGTTAAGAAAAATGAAAGTGTGTTAAAGAAAATAGTCTGCAATTTCGTCTGCACTATGTATGTACTTTGGGAGGGCGACAAATCCCGAACCAAAACTGAAAATTGCATAGAATTGTTAAAAGTGGTAAAATTTGAGTAAGTTTAAACCAAATTTTACCACTTAGCTTTTTATTAAACATACAGAGTTAAGTACATTAGCCATTACACAAACTTTTGCATTAATGTTTAACAAAAAACTGCTATCTGAAAGAGACATCTGCACGAAATACATTTCATCTGCCATCGAAAAAGCTGGTTGGAATAAGCAAATTCACTACTTAGAAGAGGTGAACATTACCGCTGGTAAAATCTTGGTTAAAGGCTCACTCACTACAAGAGCCAAAAACAAACGGGCTGATTATATTCTGTACTACAAAGACAATCCTGTTGCAATCATTGAGGCAAAAGACAATAACCATGCTATTGGTGCAGGAATGCAGCAAGGTTTAGAGTATGCCCGAATGCTTGATATTCCTTGCGTTTTTAGTAGCAATGGCGATGGTTTTATTTTCCATGACAAAACTGCTACTAATGAGAATATAGAGGTCGAAATTGGCTTAGATGAGTTTCCGAGTCCCGAAGAAATTTGGCTTAAATACAAAACTTTCAAAGGGCTTGATACACCCATTACTGAAAAAGTAGCTTTACAGAAATATTACTCCGATGGTAGCGGTCGAAAACCTCGCTACTATCAACAAATAGCCATCAATCGTACCGTACAAGCCATTGCAAAGGGCAACAATCGCATTTTATTGATTATGGCTACTGGTACTGGTAAAACCTACACAGCGTTTCAAATAGCTTATATTTTATGGAAGGCTGGCGTAAAGAAACGCATTTTGTTTTTAGCCGACCGAACTTCATTGATTGACCAAACACGTAAAGGAGATTTTAAGCACTTCAAAGATAAAATGACGGTTGTGGAACACCGTCAGGTAGATAAGAGCTACGAGATATATTTAGCACTCTATCAAGGACTAACAGGTAACGAAGACGATAAAAATATCTACAAGCAATTTTCTCCCGAATTCTTCGACCTTATTATCGTTGATGAGTGCCATCGTGGCAGTGCCAAAGAAGATAGTGCTTGGCGTGAGATATTGGCGTATTTTAGCAATGCCACACAAATCGGTTTGACAGCAACGCCCAAAGAAACCAAAGAAACGAGCAATATTGAGTATTTTAAAGACCCTGTTTATACCTATTCGCTCAAACAAGGCATTGACGATGGTTTCTTAGCTCCGTATAAAGTCCTTAAAATGCAGTTTGGAATGAATTCGGGTGCGGAACAATGGCGACCCGAAAAAGATAAACTCGATAAACAAGGCAATTTCGTTGAGGACAGGGTTTATAACCTCAAAGACTTTGACCGAAACTTAGTGATTGAAGAACGAACCCGAAAAATAGCGAAACGTATCAGCGATTTCTTGAAAGCAACCAACCGTTTTGACAAAACGATTATCTTTTGTGAGGATATTGAACACGCTGAAAGAATGAGGTCGGAGATTGTGAAACAAAATCCTGACCTTTGCAGAGCAAATGATAAATATGTGGTGCGTATCACTGGCGATAATGACGAGGGCAAACGAGAATTAGACAATTTCATAATCCCTGAAGAAATCTATCCTGTCATTGCTACTACATCGGAGCTAATGACTACTGGCGTTGATGCTCAGACCTGTAAACTCATTGTGTTAGATGCCAATATTGGCTCAATGACCAAGTTTAAGCAAATTATAGGTCGTGGTACTCGTATCAATGAAGAGTTTAATAAACGATTCTTTACTATCATGGATTTTAGAAGTGCTACCGAGCTTTTTGCCGATAAAAACTTTGATGGTGAGCCGATTCGGATAAAAGAAATAAACGAAGAAACGGATTTTGAGGAAATTGTAGCAGAGGAAAACGATTTAGAAGCTCCTATTTCGAGCGAATATGATGCAGATGAGACGGCAGCACTCGAAAACGCTGTAAACGAAACAAAAGAGACTTATAAAACAAAAGATTTCTTTTCGGCAACACCCAACAAACGCACCAAAGTATTTGTGAATGGTGTGGAGGTTACGCTATTGGTTGAGCGTGAAATGTATTTCGATAATGACGGCAAACCAATTACTAAAAGTCTAAAAGATTATACCAAAGATATTATTCAGGCACGGTATAATTCATTAGATGAATTTTTGAATAAATGGAATGCCACCGACAGAAAAGATGCCATTATTACCGAACTCGAAGAGCAAGGCATTTTGATTGACTCATTGAAAGAAGCCGTAAACAAAGATTTTGATTTGTTCGACCTTATTTGTCATATCGCATTTGAGCAGCCTCCGTTGAGCCGTAAAGACCGAGTAGAGAGCGTAAAAAAACGCAATTATTTTACAAAATATGGAGAACAAGCTCGCAAGATTCTCGAAACACTTTTAGAAAAATACGGAGAAGAAGGCATTGAGAACTTAGAAAATATTGATATTCTGAAAGTGCAGCCATTGAGCCAATTTGGTTCTGCTTACGAGATTATCACTACTTTTGGCGGTAAAAACAAGTATTTACAGGCAATCAAGGAATTAGAAAACGAGATTTATAAAACTGCATGACGATTATGAGTACATCAGATGATAAATTAAAAATAATTTCATGGATAATTAATTTGCAAGATGAGGCAACACTTAAAGCATTAGTCCAAATCAAAGAAAAACAAGAAATTAAAGTAGCAAAAATAACTGACTCTAACGATGAGAATGAAAGTACACTAAGCAAAGAACTTAGGGAAAGATTGATAAGAAGACAAAAAATTATTATTCCAAATTAGTAATCTAAAACCAAAATTACACATTACGTTTATAGTCATAATGGATAAATTACCAAAGAAGTATATTTTTATTGATGAAAGTGGAGATGCAGCTTTTTACGCCAGTAAGAAACGGTTATTAGTAGGTTCTGATGGTTTTCAGCCATTATTAATGCTCGGAATGATAGTCATTGAAGATAAGGAGAAAATTCATACAACTATCAAAGAATTTCAAAATCAAATTAAAACAGACCCTTTTTATAATACATTAGCTTGTGTAACTGACCCAAAGGGATGGTATTTGCACGCTCGTGCTGACCATACCGATATTAAAGCAAAGTTTACAGAGTTCCTAAGAAGTTTGGACGGATACAAGTGTTTTTCGGTAATTGGACGAAAAAGATTAAGCACTTTTCAAAACAAACATAATAGTAATGAGAGTGAATTTTACTTCGACCTTGTTTATCACCTATTAAAAGACCGTATGAACGATGATAAATTCTTTTATCAAATCATATTAGCAGGACGGACAGGAAGTAGTAGCGATAAACTCAAATCTGCTATTGAAAAAGCAATCGAAAGAGATAATGGTTTCAGAAAGAATAAATTGGAAATCAAGTTTGATTGTAGGACAGCACCCAGTAATATGACTCCCGAACTCAGTATTATTGATTATTTACTGTGGGCTTTACAACGCTACATTTTATCAGGCGATGCTCGCTATTACAGAGCTTTACAACAAAAATTCAGTTTGATTATTGACCTTTATGATTTTGATAATTATAAGACAAACTATTACCACAGAAGTAAAAACCCATTTGATATTACAAAAGCAAGCGAATTTAGAAAAGATGGGTACATTCAGGCATAAAAAAAAGCAATCTTTCGTAGCTCGTGCCAGTACTGGCAACCCCGACAGGTGCAGGTTATAGCATACAAAAATTGCTTTTACAAAGTTATACAAAATACAGTTATATATCCAAACTTTTGGTCATATTTCAACAAATAACAGCAAAAATAGTTCCAAAACAAACAAATCATAGTAAATGACCAACATTTCAGGCACAATAAAAAGTATCCGTGATATAATGTGGCAAGACACTGGACTCAACGGTGATGCCCAACGAATTGAGCAGCTCGGATGGATGCTTTTCTTAAAAATTTTCTCCGATAAAGACAAAGAACTCGAACTCACCGACGATAATTATATAAGTCCGATTCCTGATGCGTTTCATTGGGTAAATGAAAAAGGCAATTGGGCGGGCGACGACGAAGGCATGACTGGCGATGAGCTTTTGGAGTTTGTTGATAGACAGCTTTTTCCAACTTTACGCAGCATTGATGTCTCGACTGGCAACCGTCGGGCGTTGATAGTGCGTGAGGTTTTTGAGGGCAACAACAACTACATGAAAAGCGGCACGAATATCCGCAAAGTGCTAAACAAGCTCAACGAGATTGATTTTAATATTGCCAAAGACCGCCACGCTTTTGGCGAGCTATATGAGAGTATCTTGAAAGAACTCCAAAGTGCGGGCAAAAGTGGCGAGTTTTATACCCCAAGAGCCATTACGCAATTTATTACCGACATTATCAACCCCAAACTTGGTGAGCGAGTTCTCGACCCTGCTTGTGGCACTGGTGGGTATCTGACTTGTGCTATTGAGCATCTGAAAAAACAAGCCAACAACGTTGAGCAACTCAAAAGCATTACCGAAAACATTGCAGGTTGGGAATATAAACCGCTGCCGTTTTTGTTGGCTACTACCAACCTGATTTTGCACGATATTGAAGTGCCAAATATTCGTTTTGGCGATGCTCTCGACCAACCTTTGAGCAATTTTACCGAAAAAGACCGAGTAAACGTAATCTTGGCAAATCCGCCGTTTGGTGGCATTGTAGCCAATGGTAATGAGTCGAATTTTCCGCAGAATTTCCGTACAAAAGAAAGTGCCGATTTATTTTTGATTCTGATGATTCATTTGCTCAAAGCTGGCGGACGTGCAGGCATTGTACTACCTGACGGTAGCCTCACGGGTGAGGGCGTGAAACAACGAGTACGTGAAAAACTACTGAAAGACTGTAACCTACACACCATCATAAGGCTACCACAAAGCGTTTTTGCCCCTTATGCCACCGTAAACACCAACCTTTTGTTTTTTGATAAAGGCACGCCAACCAAAGATATTTGGTACTACGAACACACCTTGCCCGAAGGACAAAAAGCATATAGCAAGACCAAAACCATAAAAGTTACCGAGTTTGAGCCAATAAAACAATGGTGGAACAACCGCCAAGAAAGTGAGGTAGCTTGGAAAGTCTCGATTGATACCATCATTGAGCGTGGCTACGATTTGGATATTAAAAACCCGAATAAAGTGGTAGAGGAAGTGGTTTATGATAGAAAAGCGATTATCAGTAAAATTGAAACGAATCAATCTAAAATTGCTAAGATTTTAGAAGACCTTAAAGTATTGGCTTAAAAATGAAATATAGATTAGGAGACATTTGTACCATCACCAAAGGCGAAACTGGCATTATGAAAGCCATTGATGGAGCTTACATGATGGTTACTTTGGGAGAAGCCAACAAAACACACAATGCTTATCAATTTGATACTAAAGCAGTTATTATTCCTTTAGTTTCTTCTACTGGACATGGACACGCCAGCATGAAACGAGTAAAATACCATGACGGGAAATTTGCATTGGGTAGCATTCTTTGTGCAGTCATTCCGAAAAATGAAAACTTTGTTTTGGCTAAATACCTGCATATTTATTTGCACTGGAATAGAGAAGAATTATTGGTTTCGCAGATGAAAGGAATGGCAAATGTAAGTTTGCCGATGAATAAAATTGCCGATGTAATTGTAACTGTACCGAGCCTTGAAAAGCAAAAAGAAATAGTTGAGTTGGAGAAAAAACTGGTTGAAAAAGAACTTGAAGCCGACAAACTTTATACCCACCAACTCACCCTCATAGAAAACCTAAACCAAGCTATTTTACAAGAAGCGGTGCAAGGGAAATTAGTACCACAAGACCCCACCGATGAGCCAGCCAGCCAATTATTGGAGCGAATAAAAGCAGAAAAAGGCAAAACAGGCAAAAAAGAAAAACCACTGCCACTAATTAAAAAAGAAGAAATTCCATTTGAAATACCCGAAAATTGGGTTTGGTGTAGGTTGGGGGAGATTTGTGAAGTAAATCCAAGAAATATTTCTGAAGACAGTACTGAAGCGGGATTCATTCCAATGCCTTTAATCTCTCAAACGTTTGGAGTTAAGCCAACTTTTGAAACAAGAGCATGGAGTTCAATAAAAAAAGGATTTACACATTTTGCTAACAATGATGTAGTTGTTGCCAAAATCACGCCTTGTTTTGAGAATTCAAAAGCTGGAATTATTTCAGATTTACCAAATGGTATAGGTGCAGGAACAACTGAAATACATGTATTGAGAGGAAATGTAAGTTTGTTATCAGAGTATATATATGCTTTTGTAAAAAGACTTGATTTTATCAAAAATGGAGCAAAAATAATGCGAGGTGTAGCAGGTCAACAACGTGTACCAACTGAGTATTTTTACAATTCATTAATCCCCCTTCCGCCCCTATCCGAGCAGCAGCGAATAGTAGCCGAAATAGAAAAGCAATTGGGCAAAACCAAAGAACTAAAGGCACACATCATAGCCAACCAACAAGCCACCGAGCAATTGCTCAAAGCGTTGCTGCGGCAGGCGTTCCTGCATGGGGCTTTTGAGGTGGAGGAGAAAGAAGAAAAATAGAATTTTGCAGCAATGAAGAAAAACACGAAGATAAAACTATCAAGAATTTTACCTGAGAAAATTTCGGGGAATGAACGTTTATTGCAAAATAAGTTAGAAATTCTACGTGAAAAAGACTACGAAGTTCAAAACAACTACTCAATCACTGGCGATGCCCCTAAAGAATTTATAAAAGTTTACCGATACGGAGAAAGCAAAAGAGATAACAAAAAGACTTGGAGCTTATACATTGCAAAAACGGCACGAAAATGGTATCCAAACGAATCGGTGATGGAATTCCTCCTGAATCAGTTAGGGGTTGTTTGGGGTTTAAATATGGCAGAATCTAAGTTAGTATTTTGCAACGGTCAAGTGCGTTTTTTAAGCAAGTATTTCCTCAAAAAAGACGAACAGTTGGTTCACTGTGCCAACCTTTATGCACGATGTTTCAACGGTACGGAGTACATTAAGAGAATTGAACAACACAATTTAGAAAAAGACATCAATAACATTCAATTGTTCAAAAATTGTGTTAGCATGGTTTATGAGCAGCAGTTTGATGAAATATTTTCAAGTTTTATCAAAATGATTTTATTTGATGCTTTAGTTGGAAATAACGACAGACATTTCTATAATTACGGCATAATTGAAGAAATTACTGGCGACAGTACACCAAGATTCTCACCAGTGTATGACACCGCTCGTGGATTATTTTGGAATACATCCGAAGAAAAAATTATATCTTTGCAGAAAAATAAAACAGAACGAGAAAAATTCCTTAAAAAGTACACCGAAAACTCAAAGCCTAAAATCGGCTGGCATCCAAATCAAGATATTACACATTTTCAAATGGTGCAGTTTATAAAATCAAACCAAATGGGAATCTCATCACAGAACATAAAAAACTTTTACAGTGTTGGTAAATTAGATGCAGCGATTTCTTTAATCAACAAAAACTTTAGACCTCTAATGAGTCAGGCAAGAGTTGATATTATAATAGAATGTCTAACATTACGTTTCAATACTATTCAAAGGATAATCAAATGAAAAACTTATTTAATCTATTTTCTTTGCTAAAATCAGATGGCAGCAAAGAATTAGAAGCTAAAGAAGTCTCTACAAAAGAGGCATTATTTGCTTTATCGTACAAAAACCTTTTAATTGGTAATCTCCAATTTGATAACTCAAAATGGATTTTTGAATACTCTAATGATTTTAAAAATCAGCACAGGATTCGACCAATTACAGACTTCCCAGACTTGGACAAGCAGTATCAACAATCGGAACTTTGGCCGTTTTTTTCGAGTCGAATTCCAACAAAAAATCAACCAATGGTTCAAGAAGCACTACGGAAGCACTCAGAAGAATCATTCGATACCGTAAAAATGCTTGAAATGTTTGGTAAGCGTACAATCACAAATCCTTACGTTTTGGAGGTTTCAAATTATTGAAAGACCATAGATTTTATAACGAGAGCCGAAGTCAAACAATTGATTTCGGCTTTTTTATGATATTCTAACAAAAAACCGCTAACTATTTAATAGTCAGCGGTTTGAACACACTTAAAAATGCGTTAGTGTGTTCCCGAAGGGATTCGAACCCATATCGTCAGAATCGGAATCTAAAATTCTATCCATTGAACTACGGGAACATTGTTTTTGCAAATTTACAAAAAAACTTGATGTAATTATACCATAAATATTTCTTTCAACTCAATTGCATCTTCGGGTTTCATTCTTCCTGCCAAAACGAGTCTCAATTGACGACGACGCAACGCTCCTGCATAAAATTCTTTTTCTTCATCAGTTTCTGGCTCAACGGGTGGCACTTCAATCGGGCGACCCGTTTGGTCAACCGCTACAAATGTCAAAAAGGCTTTGTTGGTATGAATTTTCGTTCCCGCAGGAATGTTTTCAGCCCAAACTTCAACCACAACTTCCATCGAAGAATTGAAAGCACGGGTTACTTTTGATTGCAACGTTACCACGCTTCCAAGCGGAACTGCTTCTTTAAACTGTACATTATCAACCGAAGCCGTCACCACGATTCGGTTACAATGTTTTTGGGCAGCAATTGCCCCCGCAATGTCGAGTAAACGCATTAAATTTCCTCCCATCAGGTTTCCAAGTGTATTGGTATCATTCGGGAAAATCATTTCGGTCATTACCGTCAATGATTCGTTTGCTTTCTTTGGCTTTGGCATTTTTTTAGTTTGCTGGGTAGTTTTTTATTTGCTCAGAAAATTGATAAATAGCTCATTACCAGCACGGGGCGGTATTGAATTGGCACATTTCTCAAAAGTTTTAAAATCAAAATACGGACTAAAATAAGGAATATATTCTTCTTTTGTTCCACCAAATGGAGGTCCACCCACAAATGCACGGTCGAATAATAAACCGACTAAACGTCCACTCGGTTTGAGCAATTCGCTCATTTTCTGGGCGTATTTTGGACGTAAATTTGGGTCAATGGCACAGAAGAATGTTTGTTCGATGATTAAATCGTAGCTTCCCGAATGTTCAAAAAAATCTTGATGAATAACTCGACAAAGACCTTTTTCGATATAATTTTTGAGTTTTTCTTGTAAATTCTGTACCAAAACGCCCGAAATATCAATCAATGTAATGTTTGTAAATCCTTGTTGAAGCAAATATTCTGCCTCGTGAGCATTTCCGCAGCCAGGAATCAGAATTGAGATTGATTGAATAGTCAGTTGGTCGAAGTAACCTTTCAGAGCTGGACTAACATTTCCTACATCCCAGCCAGTTTGTGATTTTTCGTAGCGTTCGCTCCAGTATTGGTCGTTGAGCATATATTTTTATTTTTCTGCAAAACAACTAAATATTTTGCAGAAAAACGCCTTTTATTGAGTTCTGAAGCTTTCTAATCAAGAATTTTATCTGTAAAGAAGTAGTTTTACTCGTAAACTTTCTCGCCTTTATTGCACCAAACGCCCCATTTCCAGTTGTAGCCATGTATTTTGTTGGTGGGTTTTCCTGCCATATCATAGACTGGGTTTCCTTGATTGACCCACTCAAAAATACTTCCGTAAAAATTATGAACGTTCGTGAAACCTGCCTGCATTAATTTCTCGCCGATTTTGCCACTTCTCACGCCAATCGAGCAGTAAACCACAATATTGGCATCTTTCGGAATCGAAGCCACGTTTTTCAAATCAAATTTCTCGAAACCTACCCAACGAGCATCTTTTAGGTGGCTTACTTCATATTCTCGTTTTTCACGGGTATCAAGCAGCACTACGTTTTTCATTTTCTTAATGTCTTCGCAGCCAACCGTCGGAACTGATTTTGTGACCATTACATTCAATAAGCTGTCAAAAGCTTTACTTTTTACTTGTGCGTTGGTTGTTTTCGCTAAAAACATAAGAAAAATCAAGAAAAGGAATCTGTTCATTAGTATAAATCTTTTGAGGAACAACAGACTTTTCTCACAAAAAAGTCCTAAAAACTCATTAAAAAATAAAATGTTCATACTTTTTTTCTACTTTCGCAATCGTTAAACTTCTAAACATCCCTAACCAAATCAATGAAATTAGTGAAATTTATCATAAGTCTCTTAGCTGCGGCGGGTTTGACTTATGCCTTGAACCGTCCACTCGGAGCAGTTCCCGCTCTCGGACGACTCTTTAGTCCATTCGAGGGTTTTTGGCAAAATGGAGAATCAAAACTCGACCTTCCTCCGACCGACCTTCAACTCGAAGGCGTGCAAGACGAAGTAAATGTAGTATTTGATGATAACCGAGTACCGCACGTTTTTGCCAAAAACGACCACGATGCTTATTTCACGCAAGGCTACCTCATGGCTCGTGACCGTTTGTGGCAAATGGAGTTTTATACACTCGCTGCCTCTGGTCGTTTGAGCGAAGTTGTGGGCGAGCGTGCCTTAGAACTCGACCGTTATAGCCGCCGAATGGGCATGGCCGATGCCGCAAAAAAAGTCTATGAAAACGGCAAAACCAACAAAATTTTTGATGAAGTGCTAAATGCTTACGCTGCGGGCGTAAATGCGTACATCAAGCAACTCAAATACAAAAACCTTCCTGTTGAATATAAAATCATTGGGTATCAACCCGAAGAATGGTCGCCGTACAAAACCATTCTGATGATGATGAATATGCGTAATGTGCTAAACGGTGGTAGCGATGATTTCCGTATGTCGAATGCTCTTTCAAAATACGGAATGGACGTCGTGAAAGATTTATTTCCGAATTATCCGAGCAATGAATCTCCGATAATTCCTGTTGGTACAAAATGGAATTTTACGCCCGTAGCGGTGCCAGCAGTACCTGCTCAGACAACCGCTACTTTATCTACAAGCGAGTCGGTGGCGTTTGATGTGCCACAACATTCGCCCGAAATTGGTAGTAATAACTGGGCAGTTGGTGGCGAAAAATCGGCAACAGGGTTGCCAATTTTGGCCAATGACCCCCATTTACAGCTTACTTTACCTTCGATTTGGTACCAAATGCAGCTTTGTACGCCAACCATGAATGTGTATGGTGCGTGTTTGCCTGGAGCTCCTGGCGTTGTGATTGGTTTCAATAAAGATGTGGCTTGGGGCGTAACCAACGTTGGCTCTGACGTAATGGATTTTTACCAAATCAAGTTTAAAGACAATACTAAAAAAGAATATTGGTACAATGGTGCATGGAAACCAACCACGATGCGAGTAGAAGAATTTGTGGTGAAAGGTCGCCCCGAATCTTTGAAAGATACAGTTTTTAGCACGCATCATGGGCCGATTGTTTATAATTTGGCTTCTGATAAAAACCTCAACCAAAATGTGCCAGTTGGACACGCCATGCGTTGGATTGCTCTCGAAAAAGAAGGCACTGATTTGATGGCATTTTATTACCTAAATCGAGCGAAAAACTACGATGACTATCGCAAGGCTCTGACGTTCTATGTTGCTCCTGCCCAAAACTTTATTTTTGCGAGTAATCAAAACGATATTTCGATTACGCCCAACGGAAAATTGCCTTTAAAATGGAAAGAACAAGGCAAATTTATCATGGATGGCTCAAATCCTGCCCACGATTGGCAAGGTTGGATTCCTGTTGACCAAAATCCGACCGTGAAAAATCCAGCGAGAGGTTTTGTGAGTTCGGCCAATCAGTTTTCGGTTGACCCAACTTATCCTTATTATTTGGGTTGGAGGTTTTCTCCGAGCGAACGTGCAATTAGAATCAACGAACGCCTCGAAAAAATGCAAAAAGCCACCGTTGATAGCCTACGAATGCTTCAAAATGATAACTTTAATGTAGAAGCTCGTCGAATTTTACCAGTTTTGATGAAAATCCTGAATGCGGATTCGTCAGAAAACAAAAATCCTGCTTACCAGACTTTGGCAAAATGGAATATGAAAAATGATGCCAACGAAGTAGGTGCAACTATCTTTGAACGTTGGATAAAAGAACTTCGCTATACGGTTTTTGAAGATGAGTTTCCGATGACAGACCTCAAAACGCCAATGGCGTATCCTTCACGCAACCGAATGTGGGATATGGTGGTGAAAGAACCAACTGCCAAATGGTTTGATGATATTTCGACCAAAAATAAGCAAGAAACATTGCAGGATGTCGTGAAACACAGCTTCAAAGCAAGCATTGATTCTTTGACTTTGAAACACGGGCCGATGAATCCAGAAGCTTGGGCGTGGAATAAAGTAAAAAGCACCGATATTAATCACTTAGGTCGTTTACCAGGTTTTGGCCGCCAAAATATTCCGAACGGTGGCGGTGCAGGAATTGTGAATGCAACAACCGAACTCAACGGCCCATCGTGGAGAATGGTCGTTCAGCTTGACAAAGGCTGGCCAAAAGCTTATGGTCTTTACCCAGGTGGGCAATCGGGCAATCCAGCGAGTCCATTCTACGACAACATGATTGATAAATGGGCAAAAGGCGAACTCAACGAGCTGCTCTTCATGAAATCAAAAGATGAAAAAAGCAACCGTATTTCGGGAACAGTTAAAATAATTAAAAAATAATACATTAGTTCTGAATTCTGAGTGCTGAGTGATTTTTCGCAACAAAAAACTGATGCGATTTCACTTTTAAACTCAGAACTCAGAACTCTAAACTCAGAACTCAAAGAAATGACCTACATAATCATATTAATCGTCAGTGCAGTTGCACAATATTTTTTACCATGGTGGGTGATTGCCCCCATTGCATTTGCCATTTGTGCTTGGAAATCAGAAACTGCTCTCGGAGCGTATGCCGCCGCCGCTGGAGCTATTGCGACACTTTGGGTGGGCTATGCCATATTTTTGAACTCAAATAACGAAGGAATAATGGTGCAGAAAATCGGTGGTTTATTTGCCGAAAATATCAAATTTTTAAAAAATCTCCCCGTTACCCCAACGTTTTTTACAATTATGACCATCATTGGCTCACAAGTGGCTGGGTTATCGGCTACGGCTGGTTATCATTTTAGGCAACTTTTTAAATAAAACTAACGAAAATCCCTCCTTTTCGGGGGGATTTTTTTATATTTGCGAACTTTATTTATTCAAAAACCATTAAAAAAACATCGAAATAGCTTTCTGAGTCGAAGATTCATTTGTCATTTACTCCTTAGCTTGTTTACTAATTTAATTTCTCATGAAAAATTTTTCTATTGTAGCTCTTTTACTTTCAGTAATTATCTGGGGTTGTGACAAATCTGCTTCTACAGCAACAACTGGTGGCAAGCAAGTGGCTGGTCGTATTGTTTATGTAAATACCGACACACTTTTAAATCAATACGATTATTATAAAGACATCGTAAAATCTTCTGAAAACAAGCGTTTCCGTCTTGAAACTGACATTGCTAACAAAGCAAAAAATTTCCAAAATAAAGTAGCGTTTTTCCAACAAAAAGTACAACAAGGTGGCATGACGCAAGAGCAAGGACAAACGGCTCAAGCTCAATTGCAACAAGAAGAGCAATCAATCATGGCATACCGTGATAAAGCCGCTCAAGATTTAGCAAAAGAAGATGGCAAGAAAACCGAAGATGTATTGAACAACATTCAGTCATTCTTGAAAGAATTCAACGCTGGTGATAAATATGACATGGTAATCGGCTACTCGAAAGGTGGCGGTGTGTTATTTGCTAAAGAAGATTTAGACATCACAAAAGCTGTATTGGTAGGTTTGAACAAAAAATACGCAGACGATAAAAAATCTGGTAAAGTAAAAGCAGACACAACTGCAAGTAAATAATTATTAATGCTTAATGATTAGTGATTGATGTTTAATGGTTAGCTTAAAAATTTACCATCAAACATTAATCATTAACAATTATAATATGCCTTTAGACCAAACACCCTATTTTGATTACGACGACGAAGAAAAGGAATCAGAAGGCAAAGAAATGGGTTTTCTTGACCACCTCGAAGAACTTCGTTGGCATTTAATCCGTGCGGCTCTTGCGATTGTATTTTTCATGGTGATTGCTTTTGTTTTCATCGGTGATATTTACAATAAAGTCATTTTAGGCCCCGCAAAAGTCGATTTCTGGACTTACAGAATGATGTGTAAACTGGCCGACATGGTTGGAGCTCCAGGGCTTTGCGTAAGCGAACTCAAATTTGAGTTGATGAGTCGTGAAGTTTCGGGGCAGTTTGTGATGGCTCTTACTTCGGCGGCAATCATCGGTTTGGTTTTTGCTTTTCCTTATGTTTTCTGGGAAATTTGGCGATTCGTAAAACCTGGCTTGAAACCTACGGAAAGCAAATCGGCTCGTGGAGCAGTTTTCTATGTAACTTTCTTGTTCTTTTCAGGGGTATTTTTCGGTTATTACATTGTTTCACCACTGGCTATCAACTTTTTAGTTAATTTCCAGATTGACCCAAGTATCAAAAATCAGTTTGATATTGGTTCGTACATCTCTATTTTGGCAACCCTTACGCTGGCTTGCGGAATCGCATTTCAGTTACCTGTAGCCATTTTTGTATTAACAAAAATTGGTGTAATCGGACCAGAATTTATGCGTACTTATCGCAAACACGCCATTGTGGTTATCTTAGTTGTAGCGGCTATTATCACGCCATCGCCCGACGTAACAAGTCAGATTTTGGTAGCTTTCCCGCTTTATATTTTGTATGAAATAAGTATTATTATTTCGGCAAGAGAAGAAAAAAGGAAACTTGCGGAAGAAAAAGCAGAAGGAATTAAGGATTGATTTCTTAGTATGTTATAACATTAAAAGCGTAGAATTTAACAAGTTCTACGCTTTTTTGCTTTTAATTAAGTTCGGAATTGGATTTTGACAGGTTGAAAACCTGTCCTACAAATTATCCCTCAAAACCCACCTTCACGTGCGAGCCATCGCAGTAGGGTTTATTGCTTGATGCTCCACAACGGCACAAAGCTGTTGTTTTAAATTTCTTCGTCAGATTTCCTTCGGCATCTTTGATTGAGATATTTCCATAAACCAACAAAGGCCCATTTTGAAGCGGCTCAACGATGGTTTCTATCTCTACATTCTGTGGTTCTTCGGCGTGCTTAATATACGTCAAAGCTCCCGACGGACAATCATCAATTTGTTTCATAATTACCTCACTTTCAGTACCTTCCAATGTAATCCATGGGCGTTTTTGTGGATTAAAAACCTTTGACAAACCTCTGAAACAAATAGCAGAGTGAATACAGATATGTGGTTGCCAAACAACCGTAATATCATCGTTTTTATAATGCTTTGTTATTTTCTTTTGCTCTTCCATGATTGATTGGTTAATGGTCAAATTTGAGAAAAATTTTTGCCATTTCAAAAAACAACTTCTACATAATTTTAGCACTATACTTACAAAAATATCATTTATTAGTGATTAATTTGTATCCTTATTATATTTTAATATTCGATGAGTTTCCGAAGCTTCGTTTTATATAGCCTCTTTGTGTGTGTTCCTTTCCTTAGTTTTTGCCAAAGAAACATTGAAGGCAGAGTAATTAGTGGAGAAGACCGAAAACCGCTTTCGTTTGCCAATGTATTTATCAGTAACTCAACCAAAGGCCAACAAGCCGATGATAAAGGCAGATTTAAACTCACAAACGTGCCTGCGGGTGTGCTTGATTTGGTGGTAAGTTTTATTGGCTACGAAACCATTTCTATCAAAATCAAGGCCGATACGCTACGAAAACCTTTACTGATTTTGCTCAAACCCGATGCCATTGCTTTGCAAGGCGTAACCGTAAAGAGGCTTAGAAACGGTTTTGAAAGATATTATCCGTTATTTAGAGACAATTTTTTGGGCGTAACCAATTTTTCAAAAGATTGTGTTTTGAAAAACCCGAAGGCTCTTTGGTTTTCGTTGAGCGATGATGAATCTGAATTAACCATTAGAGCAGATGAACCTTTAGAAATAGAAAATAGGGCTTTGGGTTATACCATAAAATACCAATTAGAAGAATTTAGGTATAACTTTAGTCAAAGCTATGTTTCGTATTACGGATTTCCGTTTTTTCAGGAAATGACTACCAAAAATGAAAAAAGACAACAAAAATGGCACGAAAATCGAGAAAAAGCCTATTTCGGTTCACCACAGCATTTCTTAAAATCAGCTATTAACCACGACTGGGCAAATGCAGGTTATAAAGTTTATACGATGATTCGAGAAGAAAAGCGTTTTTTCTTAGTTCCTCTTTTTCCCGAAATCAAAGATAGTCTGGGTAATATCATTCAACACGCCGCAAAGGCCAAAAAAGAAATTGATTCGACCGATATTATTTTGAGTAAAAATATTTGGCTGCATAAAGTTCCAAACCCAAAGAGTTCGCCTTATGTGCAATATTTGCACAAGCTTCCGTTGGATGAAAATTGTATTTTTGAAGTAAAAGACGAACTCCCCTACCTCAATTTTGAAAATTATTTATATGTTTTCTACGAACGAGAATTTGAAGAACCACAATTTGCTGATTTAGGGAAAAAAGATGCTCCCCAAATTTCAATCCTGACACTCTTAGAACCTAAAACTTTGATTGAATCAACGGGGCATTTGCTTAGTCCGCTTGCGGTTATGTTTGAAGGACATTGGGGTTATGAAAAAATGGGAGAGTTTCTCCCGATTGACTACGAACCTGAATCTTTTTGAAAAATATTTTATAAATATTTTGATATATAATTGAATAATTTTTACATTGCTTAACGAACATAATCCGAACGATTGCACTGTGAAATTAGCCGTAATTAGAGAAACCAAACCATTTGAACGCCGAGTAGCTCTCACGCCAGAAGTCTGCAAACAATTAATCCAAGCAGGATTTGAATGCCACCTCGAACACGACGCAGGAAAAACATCATTTTTTGACGATGCCGCCTACAAGGCCGTCGGAGTAAATATCCAAAACGATAAATCTGCATTACTCACCGCTGCCGATGTTGTTCTGAAAGTAAATCCTCTCAGCAACGACGAAATCGCTTCCATGAAAAAAGGAGCAGTTGCCATTTCTTTCATGTATGCCGCCACCAACCCCGAAATGGTTGAAGCCGCTGCCAAGCAAGGAATATCAGCATTTTCCGTCGATGCGATTCCTCGTATTTCAAGGGCCCAAAAAATGGATGCTTTGAGTTCACAAGCCAACTTGGCTGGTTATAAATCGGTCATTATTGGAGCGTATCATTTGGGCAAAATCTTCCCTTTGCTAATGACTGCCGCAGGGACTATCAAACCTGCAAAAGTCGTAATTATGGGTGCGGGTGTGGCGGGTTTACAAGCAATTGCCACGGCAAAACGCCTCGGTGCGGTAGTTGAGGTAAGCGATATTCGCCCCGAAACAAAAGAACAAGTTGAATCTTTGGGTGGAAAATTTATCGAAGTAAAAGGCGATGATTCTATCAAAATCGAAGGCGGTTATGTAAAAGGTGTTTCAGAAGAATTTTTGAAAAGACAGCAAGAAGTAATCTCAAAACATATCTGCGAAGCCGATTTGGTTATCACAACGGCATTAATTCCTGGCAAAAAAGCCCCAATGCTGATTCCCGAAGATATTGTAAAAAACATGAAATTTGGCTCAGTAATAGTAGATATGGCGGTTGAACAAGGCGGAAACTGTGCTTGCAGCGAATTTGCTAAAACCGTAGAAAAGCACGGTGTAACCATTGTTGGCGAAGCAAATATTCCGTCAATGTTGCCACTCAATGCGAGCGAACTTTACGCCAAAAACATTTCTACGTTTTTGCTTCACCTCGCCACAAAAGATGGCTTCAAATGGGAAATGGAAGAAGAAATCACGAAAGGCTCTTTGATTGTGCATAATGGAAGTATATTGAAATAAATATAGTGCCTTTGACTTCGCTCAGGCACCATTAAAAACTAAAATAAAATGAATCAAATAATAAATTTTCTCGGCGAAAACATTCAGATGATATACATCATTATATTATCTGTTTTTGTAGGCGTTGAGGTTATCGGAAAAGTACCTGCCGTACTTCACACTCCTCTGATGAGTGGAGCAAACGCCATTCACGGAGTCGTGATTGTCGGGGCAATAATCGTTATGCTCAATACTCCTGCCGAAAATATCTTGGCTTTGGCTCTTGGTTTCGTGGCAGTCGTTTTCGGCACACTCAATGTAGTCGGTGGCTTTGCTGTTACTGATAGAATGTTAGAAATGTTTAAAAAGAAAAAATAACCAAACGCTGGCAGGGTTTTGAACCCTGCCAGCGTTAAATTTTTGAAAGAACACCACATGGAAATAAAATATATTCTTGACATTATTTATTTAGTTGCTTCGGTAACTTTCGTGCTTGGTTTAAAGATGCTGAGTCACCCAGATTCAGCTCGTAAAGGCAATCTTTATGCAGCTTTTGGTATGACTTTGGCAATTGTCGGCACTATCTTATTATACAATCATGCCGATGGTTATACCACTCGTGAGCCAATAAAAATCATTTTGATTTTGGCCGCAATCGGAGTCGGAACGGTGGCTGGTTGGCTAACAGCAAGCAAAGTACAAATGACCAAAATGCCCGAACTCGTTTCCCTTTTCAACGGAATGGGCGGAGCGTGTGCCGCTATCATTGGTTTAATGGAATATGAGCATAATCTTGGCAAAACTGGGGCATTAGCAACAATTATTGCAGGACTTATCATCGGTTCGGTTTCATTCAGCGGAAGCGTTATTGCTTTCTTGAAACTCAACGAAACCATGAAAAAGCCAATCAGACTTCCTAAGTACAATATTCTGAATACGGTTGTGATGATTGCTCTCGCTTTGTTCGGAACATACATCGTTTATGCCCAACCTGAGCATCTTTTCTTGGTAGTTTTATTGTTTGTTTTTGCTTTGATTTATGGCGTTTTGTTTGTGATTCCAATCGGTGGAGCAGATATGCCAGTGGTTATTTCTTTGCTCAATTCATTTACTGGTTTGGCGGCCGCTTTTGGTGGATTTTTGTACCAAAACCAAGTAATGCTCACAGGTGGAATTTTGGTAGGTTCGGCAGGAACAATCCTGACGCTCGCCATGTGTAAAGCCATGAATCGCCCGTTAAGCAATGTTATTTTTGGTGCATTTGGTGGAGGTTCTGCCACAAGTGCGGCAGCAGATATAAATGGCAGTATCAAAGATATATCTATTTCGGATACCGCTATTTTAATGAATTATGCCAAGAAAGTGGTAATCGTCCCAGGTTATGGTTTAGCAGTTGCCCAAGCCCAACACGTAATTCACGAATTAGAACTTTTACTCGAAGAGCGTGGCGTGGAAGTAGTTTACGCCATTCACCCAGTGGCTGGACGTATGCCTGGACACATGAATGTATTGTTGGCCGAAAGTAATGTTTCGTACGATAAACTCGTAGAGATGGAAGAAATAAACCCACAATTTGCCACAACCGATGTTGTTTTAGTCGTAGGAGCAAATGACGTGGTGAATCCAGCCGCTAAAACCGACCCATCTTCTCCGATTTTCGGAATGCCTATTTTGGATGTTGAAAATGCAAAAAATATCATCGTAAACAAGCGAAGCATGAATGCAGGTTATGCGGGAATCGACAACCTTCTTTTCTACCAACCAAAAACAAGTATGCTTTTTGGCGATGCCAAAGGCGTTTTATCAAAATTGGTTAGCGAGTTGAAGCAGATGTAAAATAAAGAAGTTAGTCGGGATGTTCCGAAGGACATCCTCGACTCAAATAAAAGAGGATTTGCAATCCTCATATAGATTAAAATGTCATTCAAATATCAAATAAGAACAGACGGCACATACTTCATAACATTTGCAGTAGTTGACTGGGTTGATGTTTTCACCAGAAAAGAATTAGCTCAAATTGTCATTGATTCTTTGAAATATTGTCAAAAAGAAAAAGGATTACAAGTTTTTGCATGGTGCTTAATGCCAAGCCACGTTCATCTAATTGCTTCGGCTGGACTAAATGGAAACTTATCGAACATCATGCGAGATTTGAAGAAGTTCACTTCAAAACAAGTCATTGAAGCCATCAAAGAAATACCAGAAAGTAGAAGAGATTGGATGCTAAATAGGTTTGAACGATGCGACGTTTCGCTTTGCAGGAAGATATAATCCCAAAATCAAAGATTATAAGTTTTGGCAAGATGGTTTACACCCAATTGAGCTGTACAGTGAAAAGTTTTTCAAACAGAAATTAGATTATTTGCATGAAAATCCAGTAGAAGCGGGCTTAGTTTGGGAAGCGTGGCACTATAAATACAGTTCTGCCATAGATTATTGGGATAAAGGAAAAGGCCTTATTGACGTAGAATACATGGGTTTGATAGGATAATTCTTTACGCCGATTACAAATCGGCAGTTATAAAGGTCGAGGATGTCCTTCGGAACATCCCGACCAATAAACTTGTATTAAATTAACAAAAACTCATATAATCATTGCCATTTTTGATATTTAACAAAATATTATTTGGTAATACTTTTTAAATTTAAGTAGCTTTACCTACCGATTTCAATTTAAAACTATTCAACCATTGGAACCAACTAATGTACACGACCCCGAATATTATCATAAGGTCGTAGATTGTCAGTATGCTTGCCCAGCTCATACACCCGTGCCTGAGTACATCCGACTCATTGCTGCCGAAAAATACACCGAAGCCTACATGGTCAATTGGGAATCAAATGTGTTTCCAGGTGTTTTAGGCCGAACTTGTGATAGACCTTGCGAACCAGCGTGTCGCCGTGGTAGAGTTGATGAAGAACCTGTTGCCATTTGTCGCTTAAAGCGTGTAGCCGCCGATAACAAAGGTGATATTTCGCACTTGCTTCCTAAAATTCCGACAAAAGGAAATGGAAAACGCATTGCTTTGATTGGTGCGGGGCCTGCTTCGCTCACAGTTGCCCGTGATTTAGCTCCTTTGGGCTACGAAATCCACGTTTTTGATGAACATATCAAGGGCGGAGGTATGATGCGTAGTCAAATTCCATCTTTCCGTTTGCCCGAATCTGTTTTGGACGAAGAAGTGAATAATATCCTCAATTTGGGTATTCACCAACATTTCAAAACCTACGTTTCGAGCTTAAAAAGTGTTTTAGACGATGGTTATGACGCTGTTTTTATCGGAACTGGAGCTCCTCGTGGACGTGATTTATCAAATCTTCCAGGTCGTGCCGAAGGCGGAGCAAATATCCACGTTGGTATCGAATGGTTGGCAAGTGTAGCTTTTGAGCATACAAAACAAATTGGCAAAAAAGTTATCGTTTTGGGTGGTGGAAATACCGCAATGGACTGCTGCCGTACTTCACGTCGTTTGGGTGGCGATGAGGTAAAAGTAGTTGTACGTAGTCCATTCGCCGAAATGAAAGCTTCTCCGTGGGAAAAAGAAGATGCCCAGCACGAAGATATTCCGATTCTTGATAATCACGTACCTGTTTCGTTTGTTTCAGAAAATGGTAAATTAAAAGGAATGACTTTCGAGAAAGTTCATGCGGTTTACGATGAAAAAGGCAAACGTTCACTCGTTCCAACGGGCGAACC
>JBKBSS010000090.1:0-11218 GCA_046291385.1 Emticicia sp.
GGTTAGCAAGAGTGAGATACTTATAATTTCGGTTGAAATTGTGATTTTTTTATACTTCTTCAGAATTTCAAAAAATACTATCATAACCAAAAAACCAATTGGAAAATGGACAGCCAAAGGATGAAAACGACCAATAAACGACATCCACTCGGTAACAGAAGCAATAATCATATAGGTAGGATGGTTGAATAAAGTGATATACCAAAAATAAATATCTATTGACAAGGAACAAAGATAAGTATTAAGTAAGTATAAAAAAATTGCCAAAATACAAGAGTATTTTGGCAATTGAGTAATGAAGCTATTAATCAGCAATTAATATCCAGGATTCTGTTTCAATGTTGGTTGACCATTTTTCTGGCTATTTAAGATTTCATCGTTTGGTAATGGGAAATAAGCATTTTTGGTAGTAAATGTTTTTCCTTTCAAATAACCACGCTTGTTGTAAGTTCTACCAGAAAGGTCTTTTCCATCAATAGATTCTTCGGCTAAATACTTATTCATGTATTTTTCAGCAATGCCCCAACGAACTAAGTCAAAGAAACGGTGTCCTTCCATAGCAAATTCCAAACGATTCTCCATACGAATCGCATTACGAGCATAATTAGCACCTTTAGTAGTAAATGTGCCTTTTGGATATGGATTAACTACATAATTAATAGTAGCATCTTGGACTGAACCTACTTTTGCACGAGTACGAACCAAATTCGTATAATCTTCGGCAGCTTGTAAATTACCTAATTCGGTTTCACATTCAGCCAACCAGAGAATAACTGCCGACATTTTTAGTAAACGGTAGTTATTATTTACGTTACGCTTTGAAGTAGAGTGAGTTGAACTACCTTCATCGGCTAAATAATACATCCATTTTTTTCCTGTGTACGGGCCAGAATAAGATTGATTTCTAATCCAAACAAAACCAGGCATTTGCCCCCAATCAAGGAAGTTTACACCACGACGACCAACTGTCCAGTCGAGACGAGGGTCAACAGGAACTGTTTTATCTAAGCTAAACGCTTGGTCAGATTTTAAACCTTGGTCGTTTGGTAAATCAACTTGGTTATAAGTATCGGCTGTTCCGTCAGGAGAAGAACCAATCAAAGGCAAACCGTCTTTATCAGTTTTGAAAGCATTCACGAGGTTTTGTGATGGCAGATAAAATCCGCAACATCCACGACCTGGAGCTCCAGCCGAATAAGGCCAATTTAAGTTATCACCCGCATTTCCGTTATTTCCATTTGTACCATCATTCACCGAAAACTGAACCTCAAAAATAGATTCAATATTGTTATTGGTAGTATTACGGTAATTATCGTGATAGTTTGGAGCAAGTTTTTTACCTGAATTTTTATAAACATCTTCCAACAACGTTTTAGCAGCCGCCCATTTCTTTTGGAAAATCAATGCTTTTGCTAAATAAGCTTTTGCTGCCCATTTGGTAGCTCTACCTTTTTGTGCTTGAGTTGCTGGCAAGTTATCCGCCGCAAACTGAAAATCAGCTTCAATTTTTGCCCAAATATCTTGGTCATTTGGCAGTTTTGTAGAATTTGGGTCTGCCGCATTATAAGTTTTATCATCAATGTAAGGCACCATATTCCACATTTTCTTTGCTTCAAAATGGTAGTGTCCACGTAAAAAACGAGATTCAGCAACTACTTGAGTTTTCTCTGCATCGGTCATGTCTTTAACATCAGAACTACCCACTAACTGGATTGCTTCGTTTGCACGAGCCACACCGTCATAAGAGTGTTGCCATTTTCCTAAGAAATAGGTATTATCCGAAAGCCAGTTAAACTGCTCAATGTATTCTTGTTCTGGTTGGTCACCGATGTCAGTACCTTTTACGGCATCACCACTGGTAATTCCACCAAAAACATAATTTGAGATTGTTGACTGACGGCCAGTATTTCCAGCACCAACGCCATCAAGAAGTGAATATGCTCCAATTAATACAGCATTTACTCCATTTTTATTGCTCAGTGATGCCAACGAGGCAGCACCTTGCGGCTGAATATCAAAGAATGATTCCGAACAAGATACACTTATTCCAATCAAACCTATTATTAATAATTTTTTCATTGTCTATCTTTAAAAATGTTTATCAATTAGAATCCTATTCTTACACCGACATTGTATGACTTTGCAACTGGGAATGCACCTTCATCAATACCCATGTGCGTATCTTGGTTATCATTTCCTGAAGCTCTCAAGTTAATATCTGGGTCAAGACCTTTGTATTTTGTGAATGTGAAAAGGTTTTGTCCTTGAATATAAATTTGTGCTGAACTCAACTTGATTTTTTGTATCCAAGCGGCAGGGAATGTATAAGTCAATTGGATATTTTTGATTCTCATGTACGAACCATCTTCAACAAAATATGAAGAAATTTGCTGACTTGTTCCATCTTGTGAGTTCAAACGTGGTAATAAAGCATCATCACCTGGTTTTTTCCAAGAATTGTATAACATATCAGCCGAACGGTTTCCTTGGAAAGTATTAAAGTCTGTCCAAAATTTCTGATAGTTAAAAATATCATTTCCTTGTGAACCTTGAGCAAAAACTGCTAAATCCCAGTTTTTATAACCTAAGTTTACATTAATACCATAAGTAAAATCAGGATGAGGATTTCCGATGATAGTTTTGTCAGCGGCAGTGATTACATTATCACCATTTTGGTCAACAAACTTGAAAACACCTGCTCTTGTATAAGAACCAAATTTTGGTGCGGCAGCAGCTTCTGCATCATCTTTGATAACACCGTCAATTTGATAGCCGTAGAAACTTGAAATCGGTAAACCTGCTCTTGTCAACGAAATTGCTGGAAGACGAGTCGTGAATCCAAAAATTGATGCGTTAGGGTCGTCGTTCAATTTCTCTACATTGTTTTTATAACGGCTAATCATTCCGCTTACTGAATATCTCAACTGACCGATTTTATCACGGTATGTAATGTTTACATCAACACCTTTATTGCTAACTTCACCGATGTTTACGTAAGGAATTGAACCAGTACCTGCTGTTCTTGGAATTGGCACTTGCGTAAGCATATTCGATGTAAGACGTGAGTATATATCAACAATTACTTCCAACTTGCTTTTTAACATTGTTGCATCAATACCAAGGTTAGTTGAAGTATTTGTTTCCCAACGACCATTCGGATTACCAAATTGGGCAAGGTCAAAACCATTAGCAATTGAGCTACCCGAACCAGAAATATCATAGGCGTTATTCAATGGGTCTGGAATATAAAGCGTGTAAGCATTGAATACGTTTGGAATTAACTGATTACCAGTTTTACCCCAACCTCCACGAATTTTCAAATCGTCTAAGAAAGTAAGTTTTTTCATGAATTCAAATTCAGTCATACGTACTCCAACCGAGAATGCAGGGAATACACCATAACGGAATGCTTGTGAAAAACGAGAAGAACCATCACGACGCATTGTAAAATCAGCCAATAAAAAATCCTTGAACGAGTAATTAACCTTTCCGAATTGAGAAAACAACGCACTTGGGGTTGCTCCAGCTCCTGCATTTGCTAAACCAGCAGCCGAACCTAAGTTTAGATAACGATATGATTCATCATCAAAGGCAAAATTACTACGTGAAGCACTAAAACCAACCGCATAAGTTTGAACGGCCTCTGTTCCCAATAAAACATTGAAATCATGGTTGCCTATTTTCTTAGAATAATTCAAAGTATTAAACCAAGTAATCGCACGGTCGAAATTATTTGAAACTGTCAAACTGTTGGTGTTACGTGGCTCGGCAGCTTCAATATCACGATTGAAATACTGAGAGAAGTTGAAGTTATTAAATTCAACACCTAAGCTCGTACGGAATTTTAAATCTTTCAAAATGCCTAATTCTGCAAAAACATTACCGAAAATGTGCGTTCCTTTAACAATATTGTCTTTTTCACGCCATTGTCTTGCCAATGGATTTGGAGCATTTCCAAGGTTTGAACCACGGCTACCCGCAAAACCATTCAAATTTGAAGTGTTAGTTCCACCTAAAGCTACAGGGCCACCTGTAATATCAAAAACAGGAATAATTGGTTGAATACGAATAGCAAATGAAATCGGATTACTTTCGTTTTGGTTTCCGTTTGGTACACCAACTCTTTCGTCATAAGAAACAGTGAAATTTTCACCAAAAGTCAAACGATTTTTAGTAAATTCTGTATTTGCTCTTACCGAATAACGCTTATATCCTGTATATTTCAAGATACCATCTTGGTCGAAATAACTTCCAGAAATGGCATATTTACCATTCTTAGAGCCACCCGTTGCTCCTAATTGATAGTTTGAGATTTTGGCTGGTCCAAAAATTGCACTTTGCCAATCAGTACCTTCTTTGTTAGCTTTTGTGATATTGAAGGCAGTTCTACCAAGATTTGGGTCAGCAATATCATTAGTATAAGTATAGTTTGCAGGCAAAGCACCGTAAACGTTTGGATAAATGTAATCGGCAACAGTTTGCTCACCAGTTGGCGAAAACTTGTATTGAGCCGAAGGAGAAGTTCCAGCAGCTTTGCCAGCACCAATTTCAGATTCGTAATATAATTGTCCGAGTTCTTGCGTATTCAATAAATCAAGCGTTCTTCCAACACGTTGAGTACCTGTGTACATATCAAACGTGATTTTAGGCTCGCCCGACGAACCTTTTTTAGTTGTGATAATCACAACACCGTTAGCAGCACGAGCTCCATAGATTGAAGCCGCAGAGGCATCTTTCAATACCTGCATTGTTTCAATATCATTTGGATTGATTTGATTAAGTGAGCCTTGCGTCGGCGTTCCATCAATAATATAAAGCGGACTATTATTATTGATTGAGCCAAAACCACGCACACGAACCATGGTTCCACCACCTGGTGAGTTATCGTTTCCGACGGTAACACCTGCCGCACGACCTTGCAACATTTGGGTTACACTCGCCGAAGGCACAGCCGTTAATTCTTTCGCACTAACAACCGTTACAGCACCTGTGATGTCTTTCTTACGTTGGGTTGCATAACCAGTAACAACCACTTCGCTCAATGCTCTTGCATCAGACTGCATCGCCACTTCAATGACCGAACGATTACCAACAACTTCTTCTACAACTAAATATCCTATTGAAGAAATAACAATTGTAGAACCAGCAGGCACATCTAACGAAAAAGCACCATTGACATCTGAAGAAGTACCTTTATTTGTGCCTTTTACTTGAATTGTAGCTCCAGGTAAACCAACACCACTTTCGGCATCCGTTACTTTACCTGAGATTTTTTTTTGAGCGAAAACCATTGAGCTTGTAAAAAACAATAAAAGCATCAAAGCCCTCGCCCTGATTGGAATGGGGTATGAGTGTTTCATAAATAAAAAAAAGATTAGGTTTTAAATGTTAAGTATCAAATATAAAATATTAAAGTTTTAATATCTACACTTTATTAAAAAAAAATAAAAACATTAACAAATTCTTCATTTTTGAAAAGAAAAGAGAGGTGTATATTAAATTTACTTTATATTGATATTGCTTTTTTAGTCAATTCTAAAAAACTGATAAAAAGTAAAAGCTATGGTTTTTGAACCATAGCTTTTCAATATTATAAAATAAAAATGGGTAGTTTTAATACTTCGCTGGTTGATGCGGATAACCTTCATCATTAATATTGAGTAAGTGTAAGCCCGTATAAGCAATGTGCATCCAAACCGAGGCCGAACCTGAATCATCATTCAATGAAATCACCAACGGGCGGTTTGCTCGGTATTTTACATCAGAACGCTATAATTAAGTATAAAATAATAAGGTAAAAACTTAATCTTTATTAGTTATGGGTGTTTTTTGAAGTCAAACAAAACTATCTCCTTTGGAGAAGAAAGAAGTACAAATATTATGTATCAACCAAAACAAATCTCACCCTGCAAAATTATTAAAAAACAAAATACGTTATAAACTAATAATAATATTATGTAATTAATTATTGAAATAATGCAATTTTAACATTCTACTCATCTATCCATACTTCGTACAAGTTAGTATCCTGATTTTGACAAAAAGGTTCGGTACTTTAAACTGTAATTTTCATTCTTAGCGATTTTGTCTTATTTTTGCCGCATGAATGAAGAAAATAATCCGTGGAAAATTCTTGACTCTGAGGTCAAGTATGAAAATAATTGGATACAAGTTGTCCATCAGAATGTAATCAATCCCAGTGGTGGAAAAGGAGTTTATGGAACTGTAAATTTTAAAAATATAGCAGTCGGTGTTATACCAATTGACAAAGACGGAAATACTTGGCTTGTAGGACAATATCGTTTTCCACTAAATGAATATTCGTGGGAAATTCCAGAAGGTGGCTGTCCTGACGGCGAAGAAGTTTTGGAAACTGCCAAACGAGAATTAAAAGAAGAAACTGGCCTGATTGCCCAAAATTGGTCTTTAATCTCAAAACTTCACACCTCAAACTCAGTTTGTAATGAAGTAGCCTATATTTTTCTTGCCGAACACATCACGCAATCAGAAAGCCAACCCGAAGATACTGAGCAGCTACAAGTAAAAAAAGTTTCACTAAAAGAAGCACTTGATATGGTTTTGGCTGATAAAATCACCGACTCAATGAGTGTGGCGGGAATTCTGAAAGTTGCACGTTTAAAAGGTCTTTGATATGCTTGAAGCGATAATTTTTGGTTTTGTTACGGGACTTGTGCTGAGTTTCGGTTTCGGCAGTGTATTCTTTGCACTTGTTCAAGATAGTATCCAATATGGCTATAAAGCAGGCGTAAAAATCTCTTTGGGTGTAGTAGTTGGCGATATTATTATGATTTTGATTGCTTATTTGGGAACTTCTTTTCTTCCAAATGTTCCAAACTTTGGTCTTTATTCCCGAATTTTTGGGTCGATTTTACTTATAAGTTTAGGTTTGGTTCAATTCCGAAAACGTAAGCAACCATCAAAGATGCAAGATTTCAAACTGGCAAGATTCTTCTATTTTTTCGGAAAAGGTTTTCTCTTAAATGTAATTAATCCGATAAACTTTATCTCGTGGATGGTAGTTTCAGCTTCATTGAAAAGCTACAAATATGATTTATTAGACGAAACACTATTTTTTACGACCAGTATTCTTATTATTTTCATCATGGAATCAGGTTTCGCTATTTTTGCTGACAGAATCAAAACTCGACTTAACGATAATTCCATCATTTACATCAAGTATGTATCAGGCGTGGTATTTATCGGAGTTGGCTTGAAAATGATTTATGATGCTTATAAAATGTTGGTTGCATAAAAAAACGTGTGCCACACCTAATAGGATGTGGCACACGTTTTTTTTAGTAAGAACAAGTTGGAAACTTATTCTTACTTATTTTTCTGCTTATTCTCCGAATTTTGATTCAAAGCCATCATTTGCTTCATGGTTTTATCAAATCCTTCAACCGAACCATCCATAAATATGACGTTTCCTTTGCCATCTTGTGCAACTTGACGCATCGTTTCTGTCCACAATGAAAATAAAATAATTGATGGGTCGAGATGAGCTTTTTCCATTTCAGCGGCGGCAACTGCCATACCTTTTGCAATTTCTTCACGGAATTGGGCCAAACCTTGTCCACGCAAACGAGCTGCTTCACGTTCTGCTTCGGCCGAAATCCTGATTGCATTTCCATCGGCTTCTGCACCTTTGGTTTTTGTAATCAATAAAGCCTGACCTTCGTTTTCGGCGGCCGCTTTTAAGTTATTTGAAGCCACCACTCTCGACATTGATTTTACAATTTCTTCATCAAAAGTAATATCATTTATCTGCAAATCAAGTAAATGATACCCCCAACCGTTGAGCGTTTGGTCAAGATTAGACTTTACATCATCTACAATCTCATTTCTTAAACCCAAGATTTCAGCTTGTTTTTTGGTTGCCACAAAACTACGAATCGAACCTTCGATTGAGCGAACCAAAGCCTGCATAAAGTTAGCTTGGTCAATGAATTTAAAAGCAACATTTTTGATTTGCTCTTCCGAATTATCAGTTACCGTATAAAGCAACATTGCCTTAAAATAAACATTCGCTTGGTCGTTAGTAATTGCTTGAAATTGCAATTCAGCCGAACGGTTTTGAATCGAAATTGTACGAAAAACAAACTCAATAAACGGAATTTTGAAATTCAGACCAGGTGTCATGATTCGGCTATACTTACCGAATACTGTTATCACAGCAACATTGCCTTGTTGAACAATGACGACTGATAAATACAAAACGACTGCGGCTGCTACGAGTAAAATAATTGTTACCATTTTGTTATACGGTTTTAGTTAAATATTGTTCAAATGTAGAACGAAAGCAGCAACCTAATCTAAAATCTTGACAAATGGTAAAATCACAAGTAATATTTGTAAAAAATATATTTGTTGGTAAATTTATTACTTCAAATTACCCATTCCACCATCAATATGGAGAATTTGTCCAGTTATCCAACTCCCCTCATCCGACAGTAAAAGTTTAGCGGCCGCCGCAATATCGGCACTCGTTCCAACCCTTCCAAGTGGGTGACGTTTGTTTGACGCATCCATTTTTTCGGGTGAAGAAAGCAACATTTTTGCCAAAGGTGTATCGGTCAATGATGGAGCAATGGCATTAAAACGAATTTTTGAAGCAGCATATTCGGCTGCTAATGAACGAGTTAAACCTTCAACAGCACCTTTGGAAGCCGCCACCGAAGCGTGAAATCCCATACCTGTTTGCACGGCAACTGTACTAAACAATACAACCGAAGCATTACCAGCAGCCTTCAATTTTGGTAAAACACCTTGAATCACATTGATTGCTCCCAAAACATTTATCTGAAAATCTTTCTGAAAATCTTCACTCGTAAATCTATTAAATGGCTTTAAATTGATTGTTCCTGGGCAGTAAGCAAGTCCATCAATTGTAGCAGGAAGTGCGGCAAAAACTTGATTATCAGGACTTGCAGCGTCCCAAGTGATGTGTGTAGATTGTAAATCGGGCTGAGTGCGAGAAGCAGTAAAAACATTTGCCCCAGCTTCTATTAATGATTGTGCAAGAGCCAAGCCGATTCCCGAACTTGCTCCAACAATTAAGTAATTTTTTCCTTTGAAAGACATAAACTAATGATAAATGGTGAGTGGTAAATGGTGAATTTTTATTCGTTTATATCAGAACTACCTATTCACTAAATTGTTTTCGGTCTTTCTATCATTTTATCTATAACAATTCACCATTCACAACTAATAATTCACCATTATATACTCAATACTTTCAAAAACTCACTGCGTTTTTCTTCCTTATTAAAAGCTCCGCTGTAAAATGAAGTAATTGTTGAGCTTGTTTGGTCTTTCACACCACGAGACGACACACACTGATGGTCGGCATCAATAAAAACCGCTACATCATCGGTCATCAAAGCATTTTTTATGGCGTTTCCAATCTGAATCGTCATACGCTCCTGCACTTGTGGGCGACGAGCAAAATGATTCACGATTCGGTGTAATTTCGATAAACCAATCACTTTACCATTTGAAATATATGCCACATGAACTTTTCCTACGATTGGCACAAAATGGTGTTCGCAACAAGAATAAAACTGAATATTCTTCTCGACCAACATTTCGTTATAGTTGTATTCGTTGTTAAAAAGCGTCATTGCAGGCTCATTTTCTGGATTTAGGCCAGAAAACAACTCTTTAACATACATTTTTGCTACACGTTTTGGCGTTCCACGAAGACTTTCATCTTGCAAATCAAGACCCAAAGTGAGCATAATTTCTTTGAAATGTTTTTCTATGATTTCAATTTTTTCGTCGTCATTCAAATCAAAAGCATCTTCACGAAGAGGAGTTTCGAGTTTGGTAAATGGATGGTCTTGGTCGTCGAGTAATAAATCGTTCACAAAAGTTTTTTCTTTAAATTGGGTATTCGACATAGTTTCGTTCAGTTTCAAAAAGTGTAATTTTTAAATCATAAGCATCTGATATTTTTTCTCTCAAAATATCATAAATCACAATAGCAATATTTTCAGCCGATGGGTTTTGTGTTTTAAATTCCTCAACGTCCAAGTTTAGATTTTTGTGGTCAAGTTTATCTAAAACATGTTTTTTGATTAAATCACTTAGTACTTTCGTGTCGAAAACATAACCTGTCTTTGGGTCAACTTCACCCGACAGTCGAACAATCAAATCATAATTATGCCCATGATAATTCGGATTATTGCATTTTCCGAAAATTCGGGCGTTCTCTTCCGCACTCCATTCAGGATTGTGAAGGCGATGAGCTGCATTGAAGTGTTCTTTTCGCAACACCGCAACTCTCTTTTTTTGAAATTCCAAATTGTATTTTTAAAGATAAATAAAATGTTAGCCAAACAGTCATTACAAAGGTTGTGTACAACACTTGTGGGCTACCGAACGGTGGTTAAGTCGTTCAAGAGAAACAGTTCTAACTACAATAACAAGTGGCATTTTTATTTTGTTCAAGATTTCTCAAAAAAAATCACTACCTTAATTTTCACAAGGTAAACATTAAAATATTTTTTATCCATTTGCTTTAAAAAGATTATATTTTTTATTGATAGTTTATTTATAAAAATATTTTATTTTATCTTTGAATCACTAATCAACTTAATACTTTGTAATACCATCTTCAAACCAACCTAAATATGAACCGTCGAAATTTTCTTTCTACAAGTCTGGCCACTTCAAGTATTCCATTCATAGTAAAAAAACAAAGCCCCAACGAAGATAAAAAAATCAGACTCGGCTTCATTGGAGTCGGTCTTCGTGGACGAAACCATCTTCAACAAGCTCTTTATCGCTCAGATGTAGAAATTCCTGCCGTTTGCGACATCGACCCAAATTCTATTGCTGAAGCCAATAAATTATTCAAAAAATTCGGCAAAAAAGAGCCAATTGCTTACATGAACGGCGAACGTGATTTTGAAAATTACGTCAAAAGAGAAGACCTTGACGGAATTATCATTTCGACACCTTGGGAATGGCACGTACCGATGGCGGTTGCGGCCATGAAAGCAGGAAAATACGCTGGGGTTGAAGTTTCGGCAACTGTCACACTCCAAGAATCATGGGATTTGATTGATACTTACGAGAAAACAGGTTCGCATTGTATGATTCTCGAAAACGTTTGCTATCGCCGTGATATAATGTCAGTTTTGAACATGGTACGTAAAAATATGTTTGGCGAAATGCTTTACGGACATTGTGGCTA
>JBKBSS010000091.1:0-11146 GCA_046291385.1 Emticicia sp.
TTGATAGTTCGGCTTTGAGTTTGAAATTTCCGCCAGCACCACGTTCGGGAAATTATCCTGTGATTGTTGAGAATGTGACTAAAAGCTACGGCGACCATTTGGTTTTCAAAGATGCGTCATTGACCATTGAGCGTGGCGAAAAGATTGCTTTTGTAGGTCGAAATGGAGAAGTAAAATCAACGCTTGTGAAGGCAATCATGGCTGAAATTGAATTTGAAGGAGATTTAAAACTCGGACATAATTCGATGATTGGCTATTTTGCCCAGAATCAAGCATCGTTATTGGACGAAGATTTGACAGTTTTTCAGACAATTGATAATATTGCAGTGGGCGACGTTCGTACAAAAATCAAGGATATTTTGGGGGCGTTTATGTTTCGTGGCGAACAAATCAATAAGAAAGTTCGTGTACTTTCGGGCGGAGAAAAAACTCGTTTGGCGATGGTGAAATTATTACTCGAACCAGTAAATTTATTGATTCTCGATGAGCCGACCAATCACTTAGATTTGAAAACTAAAGATATTTTGAAAGATGCCCTTCGTGCTTTTGAAGGCACAATTATCTTGATTTCTCACGACCGTGATTTCTTGGAAGGTTTGGCCACAAAAGTATTTGAATTTGGCAATAAGCGTGTAAAAGAGCACTTTGAAGATATTACGGGCTTTTTGCGTAATAAAAAGATGGAAAATTTGAAAGAAATTGAACGTAAAAAGTAGGACAGGTTTTCAACCTGTCGATGTAGCGTACAGTTTTTTGAATGTCTATTATACTTATCTGATAATACATTACCAATATTATTAGTGAAACCTGTATCAATAGATTGAGCGTTGGTGTTAGAAACTTTCAATAGAAATAATAGAGATACAAATAATAATTTTTTCATTGGGTTTTATTTTTTTGAAATTTGCAAGAAAAAAATAATTCATCTACAATTCTCGACAAACAGTAAACATTGACGAGTTTTCCGTTGATAATCGTTGTTTTTCTACAAACAAAAAGCGTCTAAAAGACAAGTTTTATCTTATCTCTTAGACGCTTTCTGTTGATTTTAGTAACAAAAAACGCTACTAAAATTTAATTATACACTTCTTTGCGATGTCCAACTTTAACAACCATAATAGTTAAAACATCATCTTCTATTTCATAAATTATTCTAAAATCACCTTCCCGAATTCTATATGATTCTTTTCCTTTTAGTTTTTTACAACCATTAGGACGAGGATTTTCGGCAAGATTCAAAATACTCTTTCTGACTCTTAAATACATCTCTGCTGATAGGTTTTTTAATTCTTTCTCAGCACTTTTCTTGATAGAAATCGTATATTTAGCCATTTTTATGAGCTATTTTAGCTGATATTTCACTGTCTATCTCTTCAAAAGGACGACTCGTTTCATTTTGTCGTTCAATGATAGCTAAATTATCTAACAAATCTTCGGCTAATTCACGAATGACCTTATTTTTGAGGTCAAGCATCAAAGCAGTTCTTTTTCCTGCACTATCAGTTACGTAACTGATGCCTTTTTTGGGTGTTACCGTCATATTATAATTGAATTTTATTCTTTTACCCCAAATTTGTAATATCAAAAGGCAACTTTCTGATTCTTTTACCAGTTGCCGCAAAAATCGCATTGCCCAATGCAGGGGCGATTGGTGGTAAACCTGGCTCGCCAACTCCACCTGGGTTTTCGCCACTGTCGATGATGTGAATTTCCATTTTTGGAGCTTCGTTTAATCGCATGAGGTTGTACTGGTGGAAATTGGTTTGGTCGCAAACGCCATTTGTGAAAGTAATTCCACCTTTGATTGCCGCCGTAATTCCCATCACGATATTTCCTTCGGTTTGAGCTTTTACGTGGTCAGGATTTACGTAATATCCGCAGTCAAGTACCGACACAACTTTGTCGATTTTCACGCCTGCACCATCTTTTGAAACCGTGATACAACAAGCCGAAATACTACCAAACGAAGCAAAAACTGCAATTCCTTTGCCTTGCCCAGCTCCGAGTTTTTCTTTCCAATTGGCTTTTTCGGCAACTGTTTCCAGTACTTTTCGATAGCGAGCATCTTTTACCAAATCCATACGAGCTTGAAGTGGGTCTTTTCCTGCTAATTGAGCCAATTCGTCAATAAAACATTCTTGTCCCCAACCCATATTTGAAGCATAAACCGAACGCCACCAAACGATTGGAATTTCAGTTTTTACATTTGTCCAAGAAACTTTTGAAACTGGGAATTCATATTTACTATTTTCGGTGCTGATTTCACCCGACAACCAAGGGTCAGATTCGTCAGGTGCTAAACCACCAAATACTTGACCAACAATAGATTCGCCAATGGCGTGGTGGTGAAAACCTGTAATTTTTCCTTTGTCAACAAAACCCTGCATGTGGCTCAACATTCCTGGGCGATACGGCCCTTGCGTAATATCATCTTCACGGGTCCAAATCATTTTTACTGGCTTTTTCAATTCTTTTGCCAATAAACAAGTTTCGTTCAGATAATCGTGGTAAGCTTTTCTACCAAACGAACCACCGAGCAGCGGAACATTGAATTTGATTTTATCTTTACTGATACCCAACGCTCTCGAAACATCGGCCAAACCACCATCTGGGCCTTGTACGTGGGCCCAAACTTCGGCTGTGCCATCATCTTTTACGTGTACAACCGCACATTCTGGCTCAATGGGTGCGTGAGCCAAAAATGGAGTTTCGTAATTAAATTCGAGTTTTTGCTTGGCATTGGCAAATTTTGCATTGAAATCGCCTTTTTCTTCGTATCTGATACCTTCTTTTTTTGCTGCTTCGTAGGTTGCCGCAAAATAATTATCGGTTGTCATGGTTTTGGCCAAATCGCCATTGTCCCACGTAACTTTCAATGCTTTTCTGCCTTTGAGTGCCGCCCACCAATTGGTTGCAATAACTGCCACTGCATCTGCTCCACGGTGTGGCATTGGTCTTTTGGTTTTGATTACTTGCAAAACGCCTTTCACTTTCAATGCTTCGTTATCATCAATCGAAACGATTTTTCCGTGAATGGCGGGCGAGTGCTGCATACAAGCATAAACCATGTTCGGCACTTCGATGTCAATTCCGTAAACGGCTTTTCCTGTTACACGCTCAGGAACATCAAGGCGTTTGTTGTATTTACCCAAAATCTTAAAATCTTTCGGGTCTTTGAGTTTCGGATTTTTCGGAACTTGTAGTTTTGAAGCATCATCAACCAATTCGCCGTAAGTGAAAGATTTATCTGAATTTTTCAAGTAAATCTTGCCATCTTGGGCATAACAGTCTGATATTGAGGCGTTCCAGCGTTTGGCGGCTGTTTCGATGAGCATTTCTTTAGCGGCAGCACCTGCCTTGCGGAGTGATGTCCACAAACCACGCACGGTGCTACTTCCGCCCGATTGTTGGCTGCCGTATTTTTCTTGTCCGCCCGACTGAATGAGCTTTACTTTGTCAAGACTCACTTCCAATTCTTCGGCAATCAATGATGGAGCTGCTTGCGTAGAGCCTTGTCCCATATCAGGGCGAGGATTTATCAAGGCAATGCTGCCGTCAGTGCTGATGATGATGAAAGGATTGATTTCGAGGTCGAGAACTGCCGATTTTGGGTCAGTATGAGAAATCTTTTTTGGATGCTTTTCTTTTGCGAAAGAATTAAGGCCAACCATTAAACCGACTCCCGTAAGAGAGCCTGCTTTGATAAATGAGCGGCGTGAGGTATTGATATGTTCCATAGTTTTTTTAGTATTTTAGACAAGTTCATTGGTATGCACCAAACGATACTTAGAAATGGGTTGACTTTTTTCGTATAATACAATCGGGTCTAAATCAAATGGTAATGTCATCTTTTCTTGGGCGAAAGTAATAGTTATTGGTAAATTTACCCATTGTAAAGTCCCCACATCGCCAATTGAAACGTATTTAAAAATGTCATAATCAGCTAATTGATAGAAGGCTTCGTGTTTACCCGATTCATTAAATTCGTCTTCAAAATCATTTACCCTCACTTCGCCAGTATTCCACATACTGGTAATTTTGAAAGGCTCAACCTTAATGATTTGGGTAATAAAAGGAATATTACTCATTTTCTTAGACTTGGATTTAATTGGTAAAAAGTTTCGAGCAAATTTTCTTTATTCAAACCTGCCCATTCCACTACCTTATTTAATTGTTTTGTTGGCAAATCTCCTCTCATAATTTGCAGAGAGTCTATCGCTATTAATGCTTTGTATTCAGCATAATAAACATGAAAATGTGGCGGTAAATGGTTGTTTGAAAAAAGTAAAACCTTGATTCCATCAAAAAAGCTAATGATTGGCATCTTTTATTTTCCTCCAACGTTTCCAACTTTCAGACTATCGGCTGCACGATGAATTCCTTTACGAATACGGTCGTAAGTACCACAACGACAAAGATTTCCGCTCATGTAAGTATCAATATCTGCATCAGTAGGGTTCGGATTTGTTTTCAACAATGCCACCGCTGACATGATTTGTCCAGATTGACAGTAGCCACATTGAGGTACTTGTTCTTCAATCCAAGCTTCTTGAACAGCGTGTAATTGCGTTTCGCCAATGCCTTCAATGGTTGTAATTTTGGCATTTTTGGCAAGCGATGAAACTGGAATTTGGCACGAACGAGTTGCTTCTCCATTGACATGAACCGTGCAAGCTCCGCACTGAGCCATTCCACAGCCAAATTTTGTGCCTTTTAGGCCTACGAAGTCACGCACAACCCAAAGTAGGGGCATATCAGGCTCGACATCTACTTTAGTTTTTTTTCCGTTTACGGTAAGGTTAAATATTGCCATTTTAAATAAAGTTTTGCTATTTTTTTATGTAAATTTCAAAAGAAAGAAAGACTTTTGCAAAGAAATTTATCTTTATCTCAAACTATGTTTATTGATTTACGAAGCGATACCGTTACGAAGCCCAGCGAGGGCATGAAAGAAGCTATGTTTATGGCCGAAGTTGGTGATGATGTTTTTGGCGATGACCCAACTGTTTTGGCTCTTGAAGCCAAAACAGCCGAGATGTTTGGGATGGAAGCCGCACTTTTTTGTCCATCAGGAACGATGACAAATCAGTTGGCAATTCGGGTGCATACTTGGCCAGGAAGTGAAGTTATTTGTGATAAATATTCACACATTTATTTATACGAGGGTGGGGGAGTTGCTTTAAATTCTTTTTCTTCGTTGAAGCTTTTAGATGGCGACCGAGGCCGACTAAATGCTCAACAAGTGCGTGATGCCATCAATAATCCCGATGATATTCATCAACCTACGACAAGCTTGGTTTCGCTCGAAAATACGATGAACAAAGGTGGAGGATGTTATTATCAACTATCTGATATTGAGCAAATTAAAGCCGTTTGTGATGAAAAAAATCTACCTCTGCATCTTGACGGAGCAAGATTATTTAATGCCTTGGTAGAGACCAATGAAAGCCCTGAAGTTTACGGAAAACTATTCGATTCTATTTCGATTTGCTTATCGAAAGGTTTGGGTTGCCCCGTTGGTTCGTTGCTTTTGGGTAAGAAAGATTTTATTAAAAAGGCTCGTCGTGCACGCAAAGTAATGGGCGGAGGCTGGCGACAAGCAGGTTTTTTGGCTGCCGCAGGAATCTATGCACTCGAAAATAATATCGAACGTTTGCGTGAAGACCACGCTCGTGCCAAGCAAATTGGAAAAGTATTAGAAGGGCTTTCATTTGTAAAAAATATTTATCCGATTGATACAAATATTGTAATTTTTGAATTGCCAGAAAGTATTCTGGCGAGTGATTTTGTGCTAAAGATGCGTGAACAAAATATTGGTTGTGTGGTGTTTGGCAAGCATTTGGTAAGATTTGTAACTCACCTTAATTTTACTGATGAACATCTAACAGGGTTTGAAAATAATATCAGAAAAATTAATTGAGTTCGTTATAATTACAGGGCAGTTGCATCGGCGAACCGATGCGACTGCCCTACAAAATATCCAAATTGTGAAAAAATACCTTGTAATACTCTTTTTTAGTCTTGTTTCAATTCATTCTTTTGCTCAAGAAGAAAAACGTAAAGTACTAAAAATCAATCTTTCGGCTGCGGCATTAGGGGCGGCTACGGTTCAATATGAAAGAGTTTTGGGTAAACGTTTTTCGTTGGCTTTGGGTGCGGGTTATCGTCCGAAAAGTTTGTTTCCTTATGCCAAAGATTTAGAGAAATACGTTGATTTTGCCGATGGAAAGATTGATTATATCAGTTTTGATAATGTAAAAAAAGCAGAATCTAAAATCGGGATGTATCATATTACACCTGAAATGAGATTTTATTTTGGGCGAAAACAAGCCCCAATTGGCACTTATTTGTCGCTTTTTGCAAAATATAATGATTTTAAAGGCGATGTGCCAGTATTTGTAGATACGGATTACAAAGGTGTTCCTGTTCGACTCGAATTACCAGTTGATACCCAAATTAAAACCGCTTCGGCTGGTTTGATGGTTGGGCATCAATTTCGTCTGGGTAATCGTTTTACGTTTGATTGTTATGTTATCGGAACTCATTTTGGCCGAGTGAGTGTACACGGAGAATCCAACCAAAATCTTGAGGGATTTGATGATGATTTTCGTACTCGTTTGCGAGATAAAATCCTTGCAACTTTCAAGATTAATGAAAACTATTTGGGATTAGTAGTTGATAATCAAGGCGTAAGGATTGACAATGTTCGTCAGTTAAATTACTTAAACCTCCGTGGATTTGGATTTAATTTGGGTTATCGGTTCTGATTCAAACCTATAAGGTTTGAAAAAAACTTATAGGTTTACAGATTTAAAATATCCGAATTCCGCCTTGAATACCTGCCCAAAAAATAAGCCTAACTTTTTCTCCGAAATAGTAGCCTTGTTTTTTTGAAATTTTCCAAGGTGCATGAATTTCAATTTTATCTTTTATAAATCGCTGATATTCAGCGTTTTAAAATTCGCAAATCGTACCTCGTAATTCGTTCGTCTACTTACTTGGAATTTACTTGGTCGGCACCAACTTCGAGGCGTTTATGACCGTCATTTCCTGCAAAACTTTGATTAAAAATGTCTGCCGACTGTCATCTGTTGACTAATTCTTAATTCGCATTATAATGATGCAAAAAAGTGACTAAGCGTTCGTAGTTTAATAAATCTTTGTCCGTGCCATTTTTGAGTAAAAAGTGGCGATAAATATTAGTAATTGTAGCAAAATTGTGATTGTCGCTCAGTTTTGCCGCAATTATCCCTTTAAAACACCGATGTATTTGGTTATATAAATATCGGCAGGGCATCGTTGGCGAATCATTTAAGGTATCTTCAATAAAAGTTAATGAGTCGGCAGTATTCAAGAAATTAAAACCTTTTTTTTCAAAAAAGCTTCCTATTTCGTTTGTAATTTTCTCAAAATCTGCTTCATTGGTCACTTTATATCTGAAATATTTTACATCCAAAAACTTACCAGTACTTATCACCAGTGTATTAGCTGCTGGGCGATAACCAAAGCTATTATTGAGAAATTGTTGAGCGATTTGCTCAATAAATTCAAATCTTACGCCAAAGTTTACTTCTACCCAAAATACATTTTCTATTTCTGAAATAGAAAAAATTATATTCTGAAATCCGTTTTGTGTAGATTTGCGGAACTGCTTTTGGTCAGGTAGAAAACCAAACCCCTGCGATTGGAAAAAATTGCCCAATTGCTCATATAACTTGGTCTCGAACTGACTATGTATCATATCTGAATTCATTTACAGATAAACCTTTGTTGTACCTAAATGTTTAGATTTAGGTAGTAAAAAATGTTTTCTCTAATTAATCACACCAATGTACAAAGGATTTCTCACCGTTATAATTTTGATAGGCACGTGCTTTGGATTGATTGCCCAGTCTGGTTCAAAAAATATACCTTTGGCTTCGCAAATTATCCGTGGAAAAGTAATAGATTTTGTTAGTGAACAGCCAGTTATTGGTGCTTCTGTTACGTTTCTTAACTCACAAAAAGGCACTCAAACCGATGTTGATGGCAGTTTTTCGTTCGGAAAAATGCCAGTTGGCCGTTATCAGGTGCAAATAAGTTCGGTTGGTTACGAAAGCCAAACAATATTAGAGCTTTTACTCGAATCAGGGAAGGAAATGGTGCTGGAAATTAAGCTTCAAGCAACAACCAATCAGCTTGCCGAGGCAGTTGTGAGAGCTACATCTGCTAATCTTTCGGGAGCGGTTACGAGCATTCAGAATATCACAACCGAGCAGATTTTTCGCTATCCAGGTACTTATCTCGACCCTGCACGTTTGGCAACCGCCTACGCAGGTGTGGCCAATTCAAACGACCAAGCCAATGGAATGGTTGTGCGTGGAAATTCACCAAATGGCGTTCAGTGGCGTTTGGAAGGCGTAGAAATTGTAAATCCAAATCATTTGAGTAATGCAGGAACTTTCAGCGACCGTGTAACTCAAAATTCGGGTGGCGTAAATATACTTTCGGCTCAACTTTTGGGAAATATGAATTTTTTGACGGGTGCTTTTCCAGCCGAATATGGTAATGCACTTTCGGGTGTGATGGATATGCGTTTACGAAAAGGAAACGATAAAAAACATGAGTTTACGGCACAAGCGGGCTTAATAGGTATTGATTTGGCCGCCGAAGGCCCAATGGGTAAAAAAGGTGCGAGCTACTTGGTCAATTATCGTTATTCATTTACGGGGCTTTTGGGTTTGATGGGTGTTACGTTTGGTGGTGAAGACATTCGATTCCAAGATTTAGCTTTCAACTTTAATTTTCCGACTAAAAAAGCTGGAACTTTTACATTTTTTGGAATGGGCGGATTGAGTAGCAATGTTTTTGAGGCTCAACGGGATACCACGCAATGGGAAGTGCAAAAAGATGGATTTGATATTGATTATAAAAACCGAATGGCTGCTGCTGGATTCACCCACAGCCTAAATATCGGCAAAAAAGCTCTGTGGAAAACCGTCATAGTTGCTTCTGCATTGAGCAGCACAAGAGATGCTTTTATTTTGAGTAAGACTTCGTTTGAAAAATTTCGGACTGACATTGACTCGTCGAACAGAAACCGTATTTCGTTTTCGACCAATATTAATTATAAATTGAGCGAAAATAATAGTTTCAAAATTGGAGTTACCACTACCCATCAATACGATGAACTTTTATCGGTAACAACTAATCGAAGTGTGGCTGTTGGTCATGCAACAGGTTTGATTATTCAACCATTTATAAATTTTCATTTATCGCCATTGCCCAAACTTTCGGCAAATATCGGTTTGCATTACCTCAATTATACTTATAATCAGACTAAATCTGTTGAGCCACGATTATCAATTAATTATCAACTATCTAATAGTCAATCAATTAGCTTTGCTTATGGTTTACATAGTCAGTTGCAGCCCGCACAATTATATTTTGCACAACTTGATTATTTTGATATTGATTTTGCAAATGCTTATCTTGACCTGACAAAATCGCATCATTATGTGCTGAGTCATCAGTATAAATTTAAGCGAGGTTCATATGTCAAAACTGAGCTTTATTATCAACAAATATTTAATGTACCAACTTTTAGTGGCACGTCGGCTTTTTCTGCTTTAAATTTGGTTGAGCAGTATCCAAATATTGGTATTGGTTTACAAAATCTTGGTAAAGGAAAAAACTACGGTATTGAATTTACGTATCAACAATATTTGACCAATGGTTTTTATGCACTCACCAATGCTACTATCTATCGGGCGTATGTTGTCAATGATGGTGTAAGATATAACAGTCGCTATAATGGGAAACATATTTTTAACTTGACCGTAGGAAAAGAGTGGGAGCGAAGCAAAAATCGAATGTTGGGGGCAAGTTTACGGGCTGTGTGGTTGGGTGGATATTATGAAAGAGAAATAAATGAAGAATCTTCACTCGCCCGAAAAAGATTGATTTATAAAAACGAATATGATTTTACGGTCAAACAGCCTGACTATTTCAGACCAGATTTTCGTATTTATCTAAAAAAATCAAAAGAGAAGTATTCACGAACATTGGCGTTGGATATTCAGAATACCGCTAACTACCAGAATGTTTCGTACAGCTATTATGATATTTTGCAGAATAAAATCGTTAGACAATATCAGCTCGGTTTGATTCCGATTTTGAGTTATCGTTGGGAGTTTTAATTAGTCCACCATCAATGTCGATGCTCAACAGCAACGGCCAATTTGAACAATAAAAAAACATGAAAAATATTTTTAAAACACTTGTAATAAGTCTTTTATCTCTTGCAGCTTTCGCTCAAGAAGATGGTGCTTTGCTTTGTGCCGAATCGAAACAGCAGGCTTTTTCACGTTTATCAAAACAACGTTATGGGCGTATCGCATACCCTGGCGATGATAAAATTGATGTAACTTATTATAAACTTAACCTTGACATTTCATTTACAGATAAATTCATCAAAGGTGAAACCACGATTACTTTTAAAGCAAAATCAACGACTTCTACCTGTTTTTTCGATTTAAGAAATGCCCTGAAAGTTGATTCAATAAAACTCGGTACTAAAAAACTGGCTTTTGTGCAAGAAACCGAAAAAGTAAACGTAACCCTTGATAAACAATATACCGAAGGGCAAGCCGTGAGCGTAATTGTATTTTACCAAGGTAAGCCCAATGGTTCGGCATTTGGTAGTTTTGTGTTTTCTACGCACGGAAGTAGCAATTCGCCGATAGTGTGGAGTTTGAGCGAGCCTTATGGTTCGCCCGATTGGTTTCCGTGCAAAGATTCACCCGCCGATAAAGCCGATTCGTCGGATGTTTGGATTACGATGCCCTCTGCTTTTGTTTCGGTTTCTAATGGAGTTTTAACTCAAGTGCTTACTAATAAGGATAATACGAAAACTTATCAGTGGAAAAATCGTTATCCGATTGCTCAATATTTGATTTCGATAGCTTGCTCAAATTATACAGAATACAAAAATTATTTCAAGTATTCGGCCAGTGATTCGATGACAATAAATCATTTTGTTTATCCAGAATCGTTTACGGCAAATGTAAAAAATCAACTCGACCAAACGCCTTTTATGCTGAAACTTTTTTCGGAGAAATTTGGACTTTACCCATTTATCAAAGAAAAATATGGACACGCTCAATGC
>JBKBSS010000092.1:0-11009 GCA_046291385.1 Emticicia sp.
TCAAAAATGACATCATACATTTTATTCGCCATCATTTTTTCATCAATCTGAAAGTCAAATTGATAAATTTCGGTGAGAGCTTTCAAGGCTGCTTTAATGCTTTGAGTTTCGGTAGCATCATTGTTTTGCATCAAAACTTTAATTACTCCTTCGTGCTTTGCCTTACCATTTTTGTTAGAAATAGTTTGATTGACGAGTTCATTCTTTTCGTTTACGAATAAATTTTTGTCACTCGAAAATGTGATAAAACCTTGATTTTGACTTGAACTCGAATCTAAAACTGTGTGTATCTGAAAGGCAGTCGGAACGAAAATGTGTGGAAATTGATTTAGCTTTTGAGTATTGATGAAATATATTTCAAGTCTCTTATTATCAATGTTTTGACTAATATTATTAATGCTGTTTTGTAGCAAATTTGCATCAAATATTTCTTGATTTGGTAATTGATTTTGGTCTTGAATTAATTGAGTTTTTGAATGAATCCAATAGCATTTTTCTCCTTTTTTTAGGGCTTCTTCAATTTCAAATTTATAGTTTTCGGTAACTAAAGCGTTCGGCTGAATGAGGTGAATCTTCTTGGCTATTTTATTATCATCTAACCATTTTAAGAGAGGTCTACTCAGAAAAAAACACAGTGTAAGTAAAAGTAAACACCGCAAAACCAGCAATAAAATATTATCAAGCCGAATGCCTCTTGATTGTTGCAAGTTCTTTTCGACTAACCATTGAGTAGCCGCCCATTCGATAACTTTACCTTTTTTTTGATGCCAAAAATGTATGATTATGGGAATTGAAATCGCTAAGGCCCCCCAAAGCATCAAAGGATTTATAAATTCCATGTTAAATTTTTCTTAATGGGTTTATGCAATAAACCCCTACGGTCTATTTCTAATTGATTCGGTAATAACGCTGGCGATTGGTGCTTCGAGGTCGGTTCTGGTTAAGTGAACAAACGGGATTTGCAAAGCATCTTTTAAGTTTTTGAGATAGTCTTCGGCATTTTTTCGTACTTCTTCTTTGATACTCTCGGCTTGCAATTCTACTTCTTTTCCAGATTCTAAATCCTTGAAACGATAAAAGCCTTTGAGATTAAAATCTAATTCTTGTTTACCTAAAACCTGAAAAATAATGACTTCTCGGTGCGGATTCGCTAAGTTTTTTATCAATTGAATCCATTCATTATTGACTTGCAAGAAATCCGAAGCGATAATGATAACTTCTTTGTTTTTTTGCTGAAATATCGGAAATTTCGGGTTGCTGTTTTTCCAATCTCCACTGGCTTGGGCTTTTTCGAGCGTATATAAAATTCGTTGAAATGATTGTTTTCCCGAAGCCACCAATGTGTGTAGTTCATCATTTTGCAAGGCATATAAACTCATCAAATCGCTTTGGCGATAGCCCAAATATGCCAACGAAGCCAACAAAATTTTGCAGTATTGTAAGCGACTGACACCATTTTCAGCATAATTCATCGACCCCGACAAATCAATGATAAATCTTAGATGAAAATTACTTTCGGTCGAAGATTCACGCACCAGATGTTTATCGGTTCGGGCATATAATTTCCAGTCGATGCGTTTTGGGTCATCGCCAGGTTCGTAATGTCGATATTGTTCAAACTCAATTCCATAACCAAAACGCTTGCTTTGATGAATTCCCAACATCAGTTGTTCACTCACCAGTTTTCCTGCCAATTGTAGGTTATTGAGTTTGATTAGTTCAGTTGTAAGCATAATTGGGTTTTACTTCTTCAACAAATCCTTAATCACATCATCGGTTGTAATTCCCTCGGCTTCGGCTCTGAAATTTAGAGAAATTCTATGTCTTAAAATCGGGTAGGCGAGTGTTTCAATATCTTCGGGCAGCACCGAAAAACGTTCGTTTAAAACTGCTCGAGCCTTTGAACAAAGCACCAATGCTTGTCCAGCACGGGGGCCAGCTCCCCACTCGCACCATTCTTTTACATAAGTTGAAGTGGTATTTGCAGGGCGAGTTGCTCTCACGATATGATTGATTTTGACAATCAATTCTTCGCTGATATGCACTTCACGGGTGAGTTTTTGCAAATCAATGATGTCGTTATCGGTCATAATTGTTTGCAAAACTGGTTTGTTTGAGCCAGTTGTGCTTTTTAAAACGTTAAGTTCTTCATTTTCGGAAGGATAACCCAATTTGATATACAATAAAAAACGGTCGAGCTGAGCTTCGGGAAGCGGATAAGTTCCTGCTTGTTCGATAGGATTTTGAGTCGCAATAATCAAGAATGGTTTTGGCAAATCGTAGTTTGTTCCTGCATACGTTACCTTATATTCTTGCATGGCTTCGAGCAAAGCCGCTTGCGTTTTTGGTGGCGTTCGGTTGATTTCATCGGCCAAAACTATGTTGGCAAAGATTGGTCCTCGATTAAATTTAAAGAATTTCTTACCAGTTTCGTGGTCTTCTTCTAAGATTTCCGTGCCGACAATATCACCAGGCATGAGGTCGGGCGTAAACTGAATGCGTTTAAATTTCATGTCGAGCGTTTTCGACAAAGTACTTACCATCAGCGTTTTGGCAAGTCCAGGTACGCCTTCGAGTAAACAATGGCCGCCAGCCAAGAGTGAAATCAAAATTTCGTCGATGGCTTCTTGTTGACCGACAATAACTTTGGCAATTTCTTTTTTTAGTAGGGGTAATTTGGCTACTAATGTTTTATAGTGATTAAGTTCTTTGGTTTCCAATTTTCTTTGTATTTTTTCCGTCAGTTAAAGCAAACGGCAATGATTTTTTACATTTTGCCCGACCTTTAGAGTTAAACCGTCAGTGCATAATTAATAATATTTACTCCAAATTTGGTGTTGTCTTCGGCGAGCCAACGTTTGTTTCTGAAATCGTAGTCCCATTCGCAGCCGTAATCTTTATTGCTGTATAAAACACCAATTCTACCATTGATGATAATTGCTTTTAAGTAATCATGCACGAGGTCATCGCCCCAGCCGTTTAGCTCGAAAGTGGTTGTAGGTGGGCCTTCAAATTGAAAAAAACAATTATAGATTGGGTGCGTATTCGGGATTTTTTGAAGGGCTTTTGCTCCGAAAGTTCGAGCCATTTCTTGCTCAAACGATTTGGCAAAAAGTCCATCAATATCATGGTTGCAATCATCCACAAATACAAAGCCGCCATTTTCGATATATTTCCGAAAATGGTCACGTTCTTGACTCGAAAATTCGACCAATTTATGTCCACTCAAATAGCAAAACGGACTTTTGAAAAGTTCATTACTGCTCAAAAGTACAACTTTCTCTTTTTCATCAATCGGAATAGTTGTGTATTCGACCAAAGAATTGAGGATATTTGAAGGCATTCGCTGGTCAGTATCCCAATCTCCCGAATTATACTGAATTCTTGTAAAAATAAATGGTTTCATAAGTCCAGTTAACAGTTTAAAGTTAACAGTGGGCAGTAATTTGATGTGTACTGCCTACTGTTAACTGCCAACTGTGTTTTACACCGCATCCGATAAACTCGAAAATGTAAATTCACGAATTTTCATGGGTGGTACCATATAATTTTGATTCGATTCGGTGCTGACAACACGCTCAGTTTTTCCCAACATTTCGAGATTATTGAGCATTATTATCGGACTTTCATTGAATCGGAAATTTTTGATTGGATATTTTATTTTTCCGTCTTCGATATAGAAAGTTCCGTCACGGGTAAGACCAGTTTGGAGAAGCGTTTGTGGGTCAACCGCACGGATATACCAGAGTTTTGTTACTAAAATGCCTCTTTTTGTGCTTTTTATCATTTCGTCAAGCGTGGCAGTTCCGCCAAGCATGATTACATTGCTTGGAAACGGAATCGGTTTTACACCTTTTTCTTTCGCCCAAAAACGAGAATATGATAAGTTTTTAACAACTCCGTTTTCAATCCACACCCGTTTTTCTTGTGCTTGTCCATCGCCCGCCCACGGAGAAGCTGGTAAATCGGCGTAAGCAGGGTCGGAGAAAATAGTTACTCGTTCGTCAACTATTTTTTCTCCCAACTTCGTTTTTCCACCTTGTTTGCTGAAAAACGAACGTCCTTCATCGGCACTGCGAGCGTCCATATCGAAATAGATATTTTCGAGCAAAACAGCGGCGGCTGTTGGTTCAAGAATTACGGTATATTTTCCAGGTTCGAGTGCTTTTGCACTTTTTGAACCGACTGCTTTTTGAATCGCAATCTTGGTGGCTGCGGCGGTATCAAGTTTATCAACATCGCTAAAACCTTTGATAACATAACCCGAACCCGTTCCGTCTTCGGTACGAACGGTCAATGAATAATTGATATTTGTGCTTTTGTAATAGGCGAAAAGCCCTTTCGAGTTCATCATTGACGAATAGCCTTTTGAATCTTCGAGGAAACCTGCCGCAACTAATTTCTGCTCACGAGTAAGTTTCAAACTTTTCATTACCGCCTCAGCACGAACATCGGGGTTGATATTGGCAGTTGAATCAAAATATCCTTCTGATTTCATGTATGGCTGAGGTTCTAAAACGCCCATATATTCGGGATTTTCGGGAGCAAGACGAGCCAATTCTTCCGAACGACGCACTACTTTTTCGAGCGAAGCATCATCAAATTCATCAATCGTAGCTACGCCTACTTTCTTTCCAAAAGCAGATTGGACTTGTAGATTTTGATTGGTCAATGCTCCACTTGTCGAAACTTCATTGCGAGCATAACGGATATTTCCGTTGATATTGCCTGATAAATTGATTTCACATTCATCGGCTTTTGAGTAGCTTAAAACCTTTTTTAGCAAGATTTTAGCCTCATTTTCTGTTAATATGACTGACATGAATAATTGTGAATTAGAGAATGATAGAATGAGTGAATAGTGAATTGGTTAAGAATTGGAAATTAGCAAGATATTATCCAAAATTTTCAATTCGTAATTCCTTTACACTTTCCTTGCCGTATTAATAACATTTACGCCATTGAAACGAGCGGTTGAACTTCCGTGCGAAACTGCACTTGATTGCGAAGGTTGCCCTTTGCCATCGAAGAATGAACCACCCAAACGATAGTCACGCTCGTCGCAAACTTTTACGCAAGAATTCCAAAACTCTTGGGTATTAGACTGATACGCCACATCTTTCAGCATTCCTGCAATTTGTCCATCTTTTATCTCATAATATAATTGTCCGCCAAACTGGAAATTATAGCGTTGTTGGTCAATCGAAAACGAGCCATCACCGATAATATAAATTCCTTTCTTAACATCTTTAATCATTTCAGCTACCGAAAGTGGTGTTTTTCCTGCCGCCAACGAAACGTTGGCCATGCGTTGGAACTGCACCGACGACCAGCTATCAGCATAACAACAGCCGTGAGATTCTTTTTCGCCAATAATGTGTGCTTGGTCACGAATGGCTTGGTAGTTTACCAAAGTTCCATCTTTTACCAAATCCCATTGTTTGGTTTTTACACCTTCATCGTCCCAACCAACTGCACCGAGCGAGCCAACTTGGGTTTTATCGGCAATTAGATTTACTTCTTTGCTGCCATAATTGAAGTTTTTGCTTTGCCATTTATCAAGCGTTGCGAAAGATGTTCCTGCAAAATTGGCTTCATAACCTAAAACTCTATCCAATTCGAGCGGATGCCCAACTGATTCGTGAATCGTTAACCAAAGGTGCGAAGGGTCAAGCACTAAATCGTATTTTCCTGCTTCAACCGATTTTGCTATGAGTTTTTCTTTGGCTTGTTTGGCGGCCGCAGTTACGTCTTCGAGCATATCGTAGCCCTTGTTGTAGCGAGTAGTTACGCCCGTAACTTTATCTTTTGGATTGGTTTGTAGGTACTCATAACCCATACCAACTGGTGCAGAAAGTGCCTGACGGGTTTCAAATTTACCAGTTTTTGGGTCGATGGCAGTTACTGCGGCAATCGGCCAAATACGATGAATGTCTTGGTCGATGTATGAACCATCAGATGAAGCAAAATATTTTTGCTCATTGACCATAAATAGCACCGAATTGACATAATTTGCCCCATTTTTCAAGGCGGCATCGTTTACACCGAGTAGTAAATCAACTTTTTCTTTGATTGGCACTTCAAAAGCATTTCGCTGAATGGGTGCTTTCCAACTTACTTCACCGTAGCCACTTTGTGGGGCGAGAATAACTGGTTCGGACATTAATCGTGCATTGGCTTTGGCAATCGCAACGGCTTCTTCGGCAGCACGGGCGGTGTCGGCTTCTGATTTGGCATCAACTACGGCGGCAAATCCCCAACAACCGTTGGCAATTACACGCACGCCCACACCATAAGACTCGGTATTGACAATATTCTGCACTTTGTCTTCACGAGTAACCACAAATTGATTGAGATAACGACCGATACGAACATCCGTATAAGTAGCACCTTTGGCTTTTGCGGCATTGAGGGCAGCGTCGGCAAGGCGTTTTTTGAGGGCAACATCAATTGCACCGTCAATTAATGCTTCTTGCGAAACAGCATTTCCGATAATCGGAATACCACCAGTTGGCATATTTGGTAACATGAGTCCACCAAAGCCTAAGCTGGATAATTGGATAAAATCTCTTCTTTTCAAAGCTTTTTCAGTTTTTTACAAATATTGATGAATTATTTTCTGTTTTGATGTTTAAATATAGTCATTTAATAGATAAAAATAAAAACTGTATTTGCGAGTTTTTGACGAAAGGGCAAAATAATGCGATGAGAGGAATATAAGAATATTTTTATTTGAGAAGTGACAAATAATAGAATGCAATTTTAGCTTACAATAATTACTTTTGAAGTAGTAATTATTGTAAGCTAAAAAATCAAGTCAGAAGTATTTATTTTAAGAATCTTACGCTCTGTAAGGTTTTTATTTTCTTGTTAAGTCATAAGAAAACCTTACATAGTTTACAGTTGGGTCATTTCCTGTGGTTGCACAGGTAATTTTTGTGCCGTCTTTACTAATTTGTCCATTCACATAACTGTTTGCAGGAATATCTGTGAAACCTCCAACAAAAGTTGTATCATTTATAATTTTAGCTTTATATTTTCTAAAAAGTTTTATCTGCTTTTCAAAGTCAGTGACAGGTTTCGGAACTCCTGGCCCGTTTGCCGAAACATTGAGATAATCAATCTCAACCGTAATAATACTATCTTGATGAGTAATTACCCAAGTCGATGTTCCGTCAAAATAATAGGGGTCAAGTTTTCCAGTGACTTTACCCGAAAAAGTGCTATTCAAATCTAAGTTCTTGTTTACGTCTTCCTTTATACATGCTCCAATAATAATTATGAGCATTGAGATTGTTATCTTTTTCATGGTTTTGTTATTTGATGATGCCAAATATTACCCATTTTTTGGTAATTAAATATGATTTCGAGACAGAGTATTCACTGAGATTTATCACAAAATAAAAAACTCCTACTGGAAGTTTACCAATAGGAGTTTATATTTATATCTTATCTACTTATACCGCATCCGATAAACTGCTGAAAGTAAAGTCTCTAATCTTTAATGGTGGAACTAAACAACCGCCAATTCGAGTCGGAACGCCCATTGCTTCCAAATTATTGAGCATGATAATTGGACTTTCGTTGAAACGGAAGTTTTTTACAGGAAACTTGATTTGTCCTTTCTCGATATAGAAAGTTCCGTCACGGGTAAGCCCTGTGTAGAGCAATGTTTGCGGGTCAACGGCACGAATATACCATAATCGAGTAACCAAAATGCCTTTTTCAGTGCCTTTTATCAGTTCGGCTAAAGATTCTGAACCGCCAGCCATAATAAAACCTGATGGTGGTGCAATAGCCTTTACACCTTTTTTATCCGCCCAAAATCTTGAATAATATACATTTTTCACAACGCCATTTTCAATCCAAGAGATTTTTTCTTGTGGTCGTCCGTCGCTTCCGCCGCCGCCTGTTCGGCCACCACCGCCACCACCACCAAAACCCGAACTCGGAATTTCGATATTGCTTGGGTCTGAATAAATATTTACTCTTTCATCAAACAATTTTTCGCCTAAACGTGTGCCACCGCCTTTCTTGCTCAAAAAACTACGACCTTCGTCGGCATTTCGGGCATCCATGCTACGCATCATGTTTTGCAATAAATCTATCGAAGCGGCTGGTTCGAGAATAACCGTGTATTTTCCTGGTTCAAGGGCTTTTGCTGTGCTTGAAGCCAAGGCTTTTTGCATCGCAATTTCAGTAGCTTGTTTGGTGCTTAGTTTTGACACATCGTTGAAATCACGAATGGCATAACCCGAACCAAGACCATCGGCCGTGCGAACTGTAATTGAAAAATCAACTGATGTCGATTTATTATAGCCAAAAAGTCCTTTGCTATTACCAATAGCCGAATACCCTGCCGAATCTTCCATATAACCAGCCGCAGTTAGACCTTTTTTCGTACATGGGTCGATGCTATCAAAAGCAGCTTTTGCACGATAATCAGGGTCGATATTGGCCGTTGAATCGGCAAATGTTTTGGCTTCAATATACGTTTGTGGCCCCAGCATTGGCATATATTCTGGGTTTTCGGGAGCAAGACGAGCAATTTCTTCGGCTCTTCTTACTGTTTTTTCGAGCGAAGCATCATCAAATTCGTTGATGGTTGCTGTGCCTGAGCGTTTGCCAAAAACTGCCGTAACTGCCAAAGATTGGTCGTAAGACTCGCCACTGGTTGAAACCGAATTTCGGGCATAACGAATATTTCCTGTGCGACCTCCGCTGAGAGCGACACTCATTTCGTCTGCTTTTGAAAATGCTAAAACCTTATCTATAATCTTTTTAGCTTCTTCTTTTGTTAATATTTTATTCATTTGTTTAGTTTTTTAGAAATTAGGTTCAAAGGGGCAGAGGTTCAAAGGCACATACGTTTTTCTAATTAACCATATCCTCTCTTTACTCTAATATACTTTCTATTTTGTTACTCTGTGCCTCTGTATCTTTGCTGCTTTGTTCCTCAAAGTTTAAATCTTTCTTCCAGTATTGATTACGTTTACACCATTGAAACGAGTCGTTGCACTTCCGTGCGAAACGGCACTCACCTGTGAAGGTTGACCTTTTCCATCGAAGAACGAACCAAAAGTGCGGTAATCGTCTTTATCGCAAATCTGCACGCACGAGTTCCAAAACTCTTGAGTATTTGATTGATACGCTACATCATCGAGCATTCCTACGAGTTCTCCGTTTTTGATTTCGTAGAAAAGTTGTCCACCAAATTGGAAGTTATAACGCTGCTGGTCAATCGAATACGAGCCACGGCCGATGATATAAATACCTTTTTCAACGCCTTTAATCATATCGAAAACGCTCAGTTTTTCTTTACCTGGTTTCAACGAAACATTTGGCATACGCTGGAATTGAACCGAGTTCCAATTATCGGCGTAGCAACAGCCATGTGAGGCATTTTCTCCTATAATATTTACTTGGTCACGAGTGGCTTGGTAGTTTACCAAAATACCGTCTTTTATCAAATCCCATTCTTTGCACGGCACGCCTTCGTCGTCGTAGCCAACCGTTCCGAGGGTGTGTGGCTGAGTTTTATCAGCTACAATATTTACTTGTTTGCTTCCGTAGTTGAAAGCTTTGGTTTTCCATTTATCGAGCGTTGCAAAACTTGTTCCTGCATAGTTGGCTTCGTAGCCTAATACACGGTCAAGCTCCGTTGGGTGTCCAACCGACTCGTGGATTGTAAGCCCTAAGTGATTTGGGTCAAGTACCAAATCATATTTTCCCGCAGGAACAGACTTTGCTGTGAGTTTTTGTTGAGCTTGTTTCGATGCCATGATTGCATCTTCCACCATATCATACGAATTTCGGTAGCCAATCAAGCCATTTGGAGCGGAAATTTTTTCGCTTGCCAAACCATCTAAATATTCATAACCCATTCCCATTGGCGAGCTGATGGCGTCACGAGTTTTGAATTTTCCTGCGGCTTTATCAACGGCCGTTACGGTGAAAGTTGGCCAAATACGATGCACATCTTGGTCGATGTATGAACCATCAGAAGAAGCAAAATATTTTTGTTCGTTTACAAAAAATAGGTTAGAAGTCACGAAACCAGCACCATTTTTCATGGCTTCACCGTTTACGTTCATCAATAAATCTATTTTTTCTTTGATTGGCACTTCAAACGCATTTTTTACGATTGGCGTTTTCCAAACTACTTCACCAACACCTTTTTGTGGAGCGAGAATTACTGGCTCTTTCTGAATTTTAGCGTTTGCTTTGGCAATTGCCACGGCAGTTTCGGCACATTTGGCGATACCTTCGGGCGTAACATCACTCGTGGCGGCAAAACCCCAAGTTCCGTTGGCAATTACTCTAATACCCACGCCATAAGATTCGGCATTGGCGATGTTTTGTACTTTGGTTTCACGGGTGAAGATAAACTGTTGCAAATATCGACCGATACGAACATCGGTGTAAGTTGCACCACGTGATTTGGTAGCGTTGAGAGCAATATCGGCAAATCGCTTTTTGGTCGCAATATCGGCTCCAGGCTCAAGAAGATGTTCGACAGGTACCATATTTCCCAATACGGGAATCGAAGAACCCATCATAGCCCCCAAACCCATACCAGATAATTGGATAAAATCCCTTCTTTTCATGTTAGGTTGTTGATTGAATTAAAAATGAAATTTATTGTAAAAATGAACAAATATTCGGTGATATGAAATTTTTTTAATAGAAAAACGAGATAAAAATAGTCCACGGTCAATAGTCCACAGTCTACAGCAAGATAAATTGTGGATTAGCAATAGTTTACATAAAATACTTGATGAGAATAAAACTAATGAATTGAGTAGATGTTTGAATGATTAGATAGACAAATCGGAGTTTTTTAGCGACTTTTTTGCAAGAATGTTTCTCAACTTATATCAAATACCGAAATTTTCTTATTGATTACATTGTAGAACAGGTTTGTAACCTGTCTAATCAACGACATTCTTTAAAAAAGATTGTGTAGTTTTGCCGAATCAAATCTTTACAATTCTACAAATAATCAAACA
>JBKBSS010000093.1:0-10867 GCA_046291385.1 Emticicia sp.
TATTAAAAAAGCTATATTTTATCTTGATTTTATTTAATATTTTGTTATTGTTTCAAAAATATTCACTCATTCACTCATTCATTCATTCGCTCATTGGTTATCTTGCAGCGAAATTTCACCACCCCAAAAATGAATTGGCAGACTCTTTTTTCTAATAAACGACTCGGTGCCGAACACCGCAATGCTCACGAAAATTTCCGCACAGATTATATGCGAGACTATGACCGATTGATTTTTTCGTCGCAGTTTCGCCGCTTACAAAATAAAACCCAAGTTTTTCCTTTACCAGGGGCAGTTTTTGTGCATAATCGTCTGACTCACAGTTTGGAAGTGGCCTCGGTTGGACGCTCGCTGGGGAAAGCAATCGGAGAAAGAATTGTGGCAAAGTATGAAAACGAACTGAATCAAGAGGCCATTGAGTTTTATAAATTTGAGCTTTCGGCAGTAGTTATGACGGCCTGCATTGCCCACGATATTGGCAATCCGCCTTTCGGACATTCGGGCGAAGAAGCGATTCGTACGTATTTTAGAGAATTGGAGGGTGAAAAACTCAAATTTCTGACTGAAAATCTAAGCGAAAACCAATTCAACGATTTCAAATGGTTTGAAGGAAATGCCAATGCGTTTCGGATTTTGACAACGATTTTTAATCAAAGTAATCTCAATCTGACCTACGCAACTTTGGCTTCGATTATTAAATATCCTGCCGATTCGACGAGTGGATTTAAGAAAAAAAGTTTTATTTCGGCAAAGAAATCGGGCTTTTTTGATGCTGAAATTGAGTTTTATCAACGCATTGCTACCGAGTTGAATATCAATGCTTTAAATGAAGAAAAGACTGTTTTTGCTCGCCATCCGTTTGTGTTTTTGGTGGAAGCGGCCGATGATATTTGTTACCGAATCATCGACCTCGAAGATGCTCATCGACTAAATATTATTTCGATTCAAGAAACACGAGATTTGCTCGAACCTTTTTTTGAAAACCAAGAAGGGAAAAAGACCATCAAAGAAAAAGTTGATACTATTGAAGATGATAAGCAAAAGCTTTCTTTTCTGCGAGCCATGCTCATCGGAAAATTGGTAGGAAAATGCACCGAAGTTTTCTTTGAATACGAAGCCCAACTACTCGATGGTTCGTTGAATAAGCCATTAATTGACCTTTTAGATGAAAAAACTACTTCTTTGATTGCCAAAATCGACGAAATTTCGGTTAAAAAAATCTATAATGATAAATCTGTTATTGAAATCGAGATTGCGGGTTATCACATTATTGGTGGATTACTGAAAGAATTTGTTTCGGCGGTTTTGCAGCCAGATACGACTAAATCGAAGAAATTGTTGCAACTAATTCCGAGTCAATATGGCATTACAAAGGGCGGTGACGTTTATCAGAATATCCTTGCGGTGGTTGATTTTATTTCGGGTATGACCGATTTGTTTGCCATTGACCTTTACCGAAAAATTACAGGAATTCAGATTCCTCAGTTGTAGAATAGTCCACAGTCTTCGGTCGACAGTCCACAGAAAGTACGGTACATTTAATTATTTTGTTCCAAACTTAGTTGGTAGATTTAGGAAATTGAGGAACTTCAAAACCAAAAAAAACTGTTGTTTTTACATCAAACAATAAAAATCTCCGAATGAAGCAAACCAAAGACCCTTACGCAGCCCTCCGTTTTCCTGAATTTAGGTATTTTATTTCGGCTCAATTTCTGTTTACAGTTGCGGTTTTGGTGCAAGAAGTTGTCATAAGTTTTTACCTCTACGAAATCACCCACGACCCACTTTCATTAGGTTTAATCGGACTTTTTGAAGCAATTCCGTATATTTCTTTGGCACTTTTTGGCGGATATTTTGCCGACCGAGGCGATAAAAAACGCATCATTCAGATTTGTTATGGTGTAATCGTTTTATGCTCTTTCTTGCTACTTTGGGTAACTTACCCGTCGGCTAATCATTCGTTTAATATTTCTGAAATCAAATTTGTTATCTACTTAACTGTCTTTATATTGGGCATTGCTCGTGGGTTTTACGGCCCATCTTGGTCGTCGCTCAAGCCATTTTTAGTTCCTGCCGAACATTATCCAAATTCTGCTTCGTGGAGCAGTCAGTTTTGGCAATCGGGTATGATTATTGGGCCAGCATCGGCGGGTTTTTTATACAGTTGGTTGGGCTTAACCGATACGCTTATTTTGGTCATTGTTTTGTTTGCCATTGCCTTTATTTTGGTAAGTTTGATTTCCAAAAAGCCTATTCAACAATCGGCAAATCACCAAAATATCTTCCAAAGTTTGAAAGAAGGCATTGACTTTGTTCGTAAAAATCGAATCTTGTTTTATGCCATTTTGCTTGATATGTTTTCGGTGCTTTTTGGCGGAGTGATTGCTATTTTGCCAGTTTTTGCCAAAGATGTGCTGCATGTTGGAGCAGAAGGATTAGGAATTTTGCGTGCCGCCCCAGGAATCGGTGCGGTGCTGACAATGCTCGGAACGGCCTATTTTCCACCGACCCGCCAAGCGTGGCGAAATATGCTCATTGGCGTAGCAGGTTTTGGATTAGCTACCATCGTTTTTGCACTTTCTACTAATTTTTGGCTATCTGTCGGGGCTTTATTTTTGACGGGTGCTTTCGATAGTATCAGCGTAATTGTGCGTCAAACTATCCTGCAAGTGCTTCCACCCGACGAAATGCGTGGGCGTGTGAGTGGCGTAAATGGTATTTTTGTGAGCTGCTCTAACGAACTCGGTGCTTTTGAGTCGGGCGTGGCGGCAAAGTTTTTTGGAGCTGTTCCTTCGGTGCTTTTTGGTGGCGTAATGACACTGGTTTTTGCAACAATTATTTTCTTCCGTTCGGGCGACCTTTTTGATGTGAAATTGGAGAAAAAAGTATAGTCGAAAGTCCACAGTCGGCTGTTTGCAGCCAGCAGAGAATTAAAGATTTTTTCACAATTATTGGCAGCTTAAAAACAAAATTTTACATTTGCTAAGACGAAACCTATTTATATGATTCGATTTCTGGCTGCTGTAAATGACTTTTTTAAGAAAACTCCCATCAAAATTGCTTTGTTGGTATTTTTTGTTTTTTCAAAAACTGCCTCTTTTTCTCAAAACCGCCCTCGAACTGATATTAATCTGGACGAATTTATTCAGCGAGTTTTTCCTGTTCAGCAAGAAAATATCAATTACGAAGACCTTTACGAATCGCTTTATCAACTTTATCAAAATCCGCTCAATCTAAACACCGCCACTGCCGAAGATTTAGCTTCGCTCTATGTGCTTTCACAGATTCAGATTAAAAGTATTCTCGCCCATCGTGAACAAAACGGAGATTTTCTGAGTATTTACGAACTCCAAGCCGTGCAAAGTCTTGATTTAGAGACGATAGATAAACTCCTTCCATTTGTTGATGTAAAATATAAGTTTTCGGTCGGAGATTTAAAAAATCGGTTAATAAATGCCACCGACCATTATTTTGTGCTGAGAAATTCGCAAGTTTTAGAAAAATCAAGGGGTTTTGAAGATGGAAAATATCTCGGTTCGCCACAACATCTTTACGCTCGTTATCGCCTGAGCCACCCAAAAGATTTTCAAGTAGGTTTTATCGTTGAAAAAGATGCTGGAGAAAAAAACTATCTTGATTATTATACTTTTCATTTTCAATTACGCAATAAGGGCAAACTCAAAAACTTGGTTTTAGGCGATTATCAAGCACAGTTTGGACAAGGTTTAATCATGTCGGCTGGTTTTTCGTTGGGAAAAAGTAGCGAAGCCATCGCCACAACTCGCCGCAGTAATTTGGGCGTTCGTCCCTACGGTTCGTTGCTCGAAGGAGGCTATTTCAGAGGAGCGGCCGCCACTTATCAACTCGGAAAAATCGACTTAACAGGCTTTTATTCCTATACCAAACGAGATGCAAATATTAGTGAAGAGAGCGGTGAACGGGAAGATTATTTCAGTTCGGTATTAACGGGCGGCTATCACCGAACAGAAACTGAATTGGCTCGAAAAAATCAATTAACTGAACAAAATATTGGCGTAAATGCTACTTTTCAACTAAAAAATGGGCAAATCGGAGCAACTTTGCTCAATACGCAATTTAATGCAACGCTTCAACGGAGTCCGACTTTGTATAATAAATTTGAGTTTTCTGGAAAACAAAACTTAGTCGTTGGCACAAACTTTACTTATACTTGGCAAAATTTCAACTTTTTTGGGGAAGCAGCTCGCTCAAGTAGCGGCGGAATCGGAGCGATTGGCGGTTTTGTGGCAGCCCTCAGCCGACAAGTGGAATGGGCGGTAAATGTCAGAAATTTCGATAAAAATTTTCATAGTTTTTATGCCAACGGATTGAGTGAAGGCAGCAGAAATATCAACGAAAGAGGCATTTATTGGGGGCTAAAGTATTCGCCCAAAAAGAGTTTAACTTTCAGTACTTTCTACGACCGTTTTCAGTTTCCGTGGCTCAGATATTTGGTTGATGCTCCTTCAAGTGGTTTCGATTATTTGTTCCGAATGACTTATCAGCCAAATAAAAAAACCTTGTTTTATGTTCAATATCACGAAGAACACAAAGGTAAAAATTTGCCGAATAATTTAACTGTAACCGACTTTGTGGTAAACGTTATGCGACAAAGTGTTTTGGCAAACTTTGAATATTCGGTCAATCGGGTTTTCAAGACCCAAACCCGTGTGCAGTTAAATACTTATCAATACGCAACTCGCTCACAATCAAAAGGTTATGCAATTATGCAAGACCTCGAAGGCTCAATCCGAAAACTACAGCTCAAAGGCAGAATCGCTTATTACAATACCGATGATTATGATTCGAGAATCTATGTTTATGAAAATGACGTACTTTATGCGGTTTCGTTGCCAGCTTATTCGGGCAAAGGAATTCGTACATATTTAGTGGCTCGTTATGGCCTTACTCGAAATCTCGACTTGTGGGTGCGTTATGCCCGCACGCAACTCAATAATGTAAGCACAATTGGAAGTGGTACCGACCAAATCAATTCCCCGCATCGTAGTGAAGTGAAAGCACAGATTAGGTATCAGTTTTGATATTGTAACACAATTTTTCAAATTGTGATTTTGTGCGGCACAATTTAAAAAATTGTGTTACTTCTGATGAAACTTTACCAAACCATCAATTGGAGTTTCTAATATCTTGCCGATGTTAATCCCTTGACTATCAGCCACTTTTATTAGTAAATCTTTGTAATAAAAAGCCACTGAACCCACGAAATTTACGTCAGTTTCGTGGCACATTGGGTATTTCAGAATGTATTTTTCAAAAAACTGCAATAAACAGTTTTCTACTAAATTTCTGCAAAAATCATCTTCAAGATTATTAAACAAAAACCTTGAAAACGTAGCAAAATAACGGTTCGGAAAAGGTTTATGATAAGCATTTTCGAGAACTGTAAGCCTGTCCATTATTCCATATTTTTCTTCAAACTTCGCTCTGATTTCCAGCGGTATTTCTTTGTGTAAATAACTCAATAACAGGCTTTTACCCAGATGTCCGCCACTGCCTTCGTCGCCCAACCAAAAGCCTAATGGTGGTATTTGAAAACCTGTTTTTTCACCATCAAAATAAATTGAGTTTGAACCAGTTCCCAAAATACAAGCAATACCCGCCGTTTTTCCGCACGCTGCACGTGCCGCACCTAACACATCGCTTTGAGCTTCAATTTGCTTGCAAGTCGGGAAAACCTGCCAGATTGCATCTTTTATTACCTTTCCTTTTTCTTCATTAGTTACACCCGTTCCGTAGTAAAAAACTTGCGTTATTTCTTTCGTGCAGAGTGGTAAAAGATTGATTTTTAGCTCATTGGCAATCGAATCGGCATTTTGGTAATATGGATTGAAACCTATGGTTTGAATTTGTGCAATTACTTCGTTTTGGTCTAAAATTCGCCAATCGGTTTTGGTTGAGCCGCTATCTGCAATCAGAATCATGTAGAATATTGTTTTTGTCGTAAATATCAGAAATGTAGGACAGGTTTGCAACCTGTCGATGTGGAGAAATAGTTTTTGCTCATTCTCTGATGTTGACAGGTTGCAAACCTGTCTTACTAAAAAACATAACATTTTTAATTTTTTATTTCATTAATTCAATAAAATCTTGCGTTAAATGGCTACTTCCCAACTTTAAACTTAAAAAATAGTTAAATTCGCAAAATAGCAACATCACCACTTACAAAATCATGGCAGAAGCGACAGAAAAACCATTAAATTTTATTGAACAAATTATCGAAGATGACCTCGCAGCGGGCAAAAATGATGGTCGAGTTTTGACCCGTTTTCCTCCTGAGCCAAACGGCTATTTGCACATTGGTCATGCTAAATCTATCTGTTTAAATTTTGGAGTTGCCCAGCGATACGGTGGAAAAACAAACCTTCGATTTGATGATACAAACCCAGTAACCGAAGAAACCGAATACGTAGAGTCTATCAAGGCTGACGTAAAATGGCTCGGTTTCGAGTGGGCAGAAGAATTATATGCGTCTGATTATTTCGACCAAATCTACGAATTTGCTTTAAATCTTGTCAAAAAAGGTTTGGCTTACGTTGATGATAGCACATCGGAAGAAATGGCCGCCATGAAAGGAACGCCAACCCTTGCGGGTATTAATAGCCCATATCGTGAGCGAACAATCGAAGAAAATCTTGATTTGTTTACTCGCATGAAAAACGGCGAATTTGCCGAAGGTACGAGAGTTTTGAGAGCCAAAATTAATATGGCTTCTACTAATATGCTTATGCGTGACCCAATTATTTATCGTATAAAAATTGCTACCCATCACCGTACTGGCGATAAATGGTGCATTTATCCGATGTATGATTTTGCTCACGGTCAATCAGATTCGATTGAGCAAATTACGCATTCAATCTGTACTTTGGAGTTTGTTCCTCATCGTGAGCTTTACAATTGGTGCATCGAAAGTTTGGAGATTTTTCCTTCAAAACAATACGAATTTGCTCGTTTGAATCTTTCTTATGCCATTACGAGTAAAAGAAAGTTGCTGAAATTAGTCACTGACAACTTCGTAACGGGCTGGGACGACCCACGTATGCCTACTATTTCGGGGATGCGTCGCCGTGGTTATACTGCCCAAGCAATTCGTGAGTTCTGCGACCGTATCGGTATCGCCAAACGTGATAATTTGATTGATGTAAGTTTATTGGAGTTTTGCGTGCGTGAACATCTCAATAAAATTGCTACTCGTGTAATGGCGGTGCTTGACCCAATCAAAGTAGTGATTACGAACTATCCAGAAGGACAAGTTGAGGAATTAAAAGCCGAAAATAACCCCGAAGACCCAGAAAGCGGTTCGAGAATTATGCCATTTAGCCGTGAAATTTTGATTGAAAAAGATGATTTCATGGAAAACCCATCGAAAAAATATTTCCGTTTGGGGCCAGGTTTGATGGTTCGTCTGAAAAACGCTTATATCATCAAATGTGATGATATTGTGAAAGACGAAAACGGTGAAATTGTTGAACTTCATTGCTCATATATCGAAAATTCACGAAGCGGAAACGATACTTCGGGCATTAACGTAAAAGGAACAATTCATTGGGTATCAGAAGCACAAGCCGTTGATGCCGAAGTAAGACTTTACGACCGATTATTTAAAGTAGAAGACCCAAGCCGTGAAGATGGCGATTTCAAAGAATACCTTAATCCTGATTCTTTAGAAGTTATTACGGCGAAAGTTGAGCCTGCACTCAAAAATGCAACGCTCAGTACACCGTATCAATTCTTACGTAAAGGATATTTCTGCTTAGATGCCGACTCAACAGCCGATAAATTGGTTTTCAACAAAACCGTTGGTTTAAAAGATACTTGGGCAAAAGAGGCGGGTAAATAATGTTAAATGATTAATGGTGAATGTTCGATGATTTAATATATTGATTATCAGTTGCTTATATATATACTATTGATATTCAGCTACTTATAATAGTTAAAACCTGCAAAGTCTAACTAATGACCTTGCAGGTTTTATGTTTTTACGAAAGATATTTTTGGGCATAATTATACAATTTTGCAAAAAAAAACGTTATTAATCACAACAAATAAAAATCCTTTACGATGAAAAACACAGCAATAAAAATCTTCGCTTTTATATTGATAAGTCTAAGCACTTTTGCCCAAACTGCGGAAGATATTTTCAACAAACACATAGAAGCTACGGGCGGAAAAGCCCTTTGGAACGGAATTTCAACATACTCAATTAAACAAACATACCGTGGAAATACAGCGGCTGATTACGATATAGAACTAAAAGGCTCGTTTAGTGAAGCCGCACTTTATAAAGGAAAAACGATTCTGAAACGTACATTTATTTATGGTGTAAAAGGTGCAGATGGCTGGAGAAAAGTGCCGCTTGGCAGTTCTGATAAAGCAACTCAATACGAAACCAATAGTTTGAGTGAAAAAGAACAAGAAAACATGCGTAGAGAGTTGAAAGAAAATGTTTTACCTTTTCTTGATTATCAAACCAAAGGCTACATTGCAACCGTTGTAGGCAGTGAAACTCTTAATGGCGTAAAAACAACTCACGTAGAATTAAGTGGAAAAGGTGTTAAATATAACCTTTATTTTGACGAAACAACGGGGCTTTTGGCAAGAAAAAAACTGACTTTAAGTACAGGCGAAATAATTACGGAAGATTATACAAAATACGGCGATACTGCCTACGGCGTGAAATTTCCGACCGAATCAGCTTATTTGAGTAGCATCGACAAAAGAAATTTAAAAGTAACTACATCGGTTATTTTTAATGATACTATTGCACCTGCATTTCTTACCAAATAAGGCAAAATTATTAAGATTTGGCCTCTCAATTTCTTGAGGGGCTTTTTTTTGCTAAATTTTAGATATAAAAATGTAAAACAAAAACATATTTTGTTCTTCTGAGGCTCTGTGCCTGAACACACTGTAATTGAAGTTTATTGATATTTTTAGAGTCGGAGGAATGTAGAACAATTTTGTAAATTATCCTTGCGACACGAGGAACAACTTAGAAAGTTGTTCTACAAACAATCTACAAAATATTAAATTACAGTGTACTGATGAATGCTTTTTTTAATATTTTCAACCAACTTCCAACCATTTTAAAATAAATAGGGTCTTACTGGTAGCAACCCTTAAAAAAACTATTTGGTTGGAGCATAACATATACCCTTTTCATGTATAGCGAACAAGAATTAATACAGGCTTGTATTCGCCAAGAACGACCCGCCCAACGGCAACTTTACGAGCGTTTTGCCAGTAAGTTGTTCGCTACGGCTATGCGTTATATGAAAAATAGGAGCGATGCCGAAGACGTTTTGCAAGATTCATTCATCAAAATTTATCAGAAAATAGATACTTTCCGATTTGATTGTCCGCTCGAAGCATGGCTCAGAAAAATAGTAGTCAATACCGCCTTAAAACAATTACAAAGTCAGCCAAATTATATGCAACACACTGATAGTCAGTTGATTTCGGATGAGGTTGTGCAGGATGAATTTACACTTTCGGGTTTTGAGTTTGAGCAGTTAATGGAAATCGTACAAAGTTTGCCTGACGGTTGTCGAACGATTTTTAACTTATACGCCATTGAAGGCTACCAACACAACGAAATTGCGAATATGCTGGGTGTTACCGAAGGCACATCAAAATCTCAGTATTCGAGAGCGAGAATGCTATTACAAGTAAAATTAAAAGCGATGGGGATTAGTCCCAAAGCCATGAAATAAATCATTTAAGAAAAAGATACGAAGAGGTTTTTCGTAGTGAAAAATGGAATCACAGAAGCCAAATAATTTTGAAGAAGAATGGAAAAAAGCATTTAATGATGCTTCTTTTGCTCCCCCAAGCGATATGTGGGAGCGGATTGAGCAAGATTTAGAGCGAAAAAAACGCCGTCCATTCTTGTTTTTCCTTCGTCCATCGGCTATGCTTGCTGGTGTAGCCGCAACGCTGATTTTGGCTTTGGGTGGGATTCTGTTTTTCAATAAACAAGAGTCATCAAATTTGGGAACAGCCCATACGCAAACAAAAAATCAACCAAATTTAGATACAGAAAACAGTAAAAATCTTGCAGAAAAAGCATCAGATAATATCGAAGAAACTAATGCACAAATCGGAGAGCGACTTGCATCAGCCGAAACGGCGGTAAATAAAAGTGTTACTAACCCTAAAAAACTGTCACGAAATAACCAATTACCAACGTTAGCTGCGGTAAGTTTTGCGAACCTCAATACTGGAAATGTGCTTGCTGATGCACCAATGAATATTAATCAATCAAATATTCAAACTATTGATAATCAAATAAATACAGGTATTTTTTTAAGTCAAAATGATAGTAAAATAAGTACAAATTTAGCTTTGCTAAAACCCCGTGAATATCAGTATTTGGGTAGCCGTTATACACTGAACCGTAATAAATTATGGTTTGAGGCAGAAGAAAAAGAAACTCCAATCGTTGCTTCAAACGATGCTAAGTTTTGGGTAGGTGTTCAATCAGGGGTTTCGCCGTTTGACCCAAATATGAAACTCGGCGGACTAAATACTGTTGCACTGGCACAAGCCGATGCTTTTGCCAAAAATTCTAATACTCTTTCGGTCGGAGCCTCGCCATCGGTCGGAGATAAAGGTGGAAATGTGATGGTTTCTCAGCCAAAAAATGCTATTCGGTCAGGTATCGGAATCAATACGGGCATAGCGATGGGCTATAAAATCTCAAAAAAATGGAATTTTGAGAGCGGAATTAGATATTTACGTGGAAATTCGACTTTAAACAGTAATACTTACGCTTTCCAGCAAAATGGTTATGTAAATACTTTTTTTGCGGATTATTTGATGCAAAATTCTT
>JBKBSS010000094.1:0-10864 GCA_046291385.1 Emticicia sp.
AAACAAATTAGGTTCTTGGTTAAATAATACACCAATTAGCCAGTTGAAATTACGTGCGGCTTATGGAGAAACAGCAGGTTTTGCCAATTTTGGTGCGTTGTTTAATCAATTAGCGGTTGTAGGTGTTGGCGGACAGGGTGGACTTCAACCATCAACCACTTTAGGCAATACATTGTTAAAACCTGAAAGAGCAACCGAATTTGAATACGGTGTTGACTTTGGATTGTTCAAAAACAAAGTTACTGGAGAGATAACAATCTACAATAAGAAAGTAATTGATTTGATTCAACCATTAGTAACTGCTCCAACAACAGGTGTAACTTCAACATCAGTTAATGCTGCCGATATGACCAACAAAGGAGTTGAAATAACTTTGGGGGCAAACGTAATTGATAATGCTAATTTCAAATGGTTTGTTCAACCAATCTATTGGATGAATCGCTCTAAAGTTACAAGACTCGATATTCCTGAGCGTTTAACTGGTGGTTTTGGTGCAACTTTCGGTCAGTGGAGAATTAAGCAAGGCTTCTCACCGACACAAATAGTTGGTCAACCACGTACTGACCCTAACGACCCTACTTCATGGACAGTTTATGGCGACCAACAACCTAAGTTTGAATTCTCATTGAACCAAAGAATTACATTCTTGAAAAACTTTGAGTTTTCGATGTTAGCTAACTACCGTCATAAATTTACAGTAGTTTCATTGGCTCGTTTACTTTGGGATGAAGGTGGAAACACAAGCGATTGGAACGAAACCAACCTTGCGGGTGACGGAACTACTAATGGTTTATACCGCCAAAATGTGAATGGTTTAGACGAAAAAGGTGTTCCAAAACCTGGCTATAACCCAATTATCACAAGTTTCCTTAAAATTCGTGAGGCATCACTTTATTACAAAATACCAAAAGTAACTGTTAATAAAGCATTTAAGAATGTTGTTGAAAACATCAAAGTTGGTATTTCAGGAAACAACCTTTACAGATGGACTGATTACACTGCTGGCTATGACCCAGAAAATTCTAACTTTGGTTCTTCGGCCTTAGGTTCGGGAGTTGACCTTGGCTCTGCACCGCTTGTACGCCGTGTTATGTTCCACGTAAACATTGATTTCTAATATTATCAACTGACTTTATCGCATCAAATTATATGAAAAATAAATTTTTAATTATTGCAGGTGTAGCATTGTCTGTCGTTACAATGAACTCATGTAAACTCGAACCAGTTTTAGACCCTAACTTTCCGAGTGTGGATGCTGTTAGTACTAATGCATCAAAAGCACAATTGGATGCCCTCGTAATTGGACAATTTTCGTTGGCACGTAATGGCTTGGCTTCTTATACTCAAGTAGCAGGAGTAGTTGGAAAAGAGTTGTTTGTCTTCAATACCACTGAATCAAGATGGTGGACGGAGTTGAATGGCTTTCGTCCGATTGATAACTCAGCCTTTTATAATACTGCCACAACAGGTTTTGGATTACCTGTTCGTCAAGCAAATATTCTAATCAAGGCTTGCGATAATACAACCGCAGTTTCTGACCAACAGAAAAATGTTTACAAGGGTATTGCTAATACTTTTAAAGGTTTGGCCTACCTGTATATGTTAAATGCTCAAGGTAAAAATGGCGTTAGATTAAATGTTGAAGACCCATTCAACCCAAGCAAGCCCGCTACTTATGCAGAATCATTGACTGGAATTGCCAAAATGCTTGATGAAGGTGCATCTCAGTTAGATGCCGCAGGAAGTGCTTTCAATTTTACTGCTCCCACGGGCTTTGCAGGGTTTACGACTCCAGCAAATTTTAAAAAATTCAACCGTGCTATTGCGGCTCGTGTAGCCTTATATCAAGGTGATGACACAAAAGCGGCAGCGGCATTGGCACAATCTTTTTATGATATAGCTGGCGATATTAACGCAGGTCCGAAACATACATTCAATCCTTCAAACCCTGACTTCGGAAATCCGATGTTAAACTCTTCAACTTTCAGAGTTGTAGGTAACGTAAAACTTTGGGATGCTATCGGAGCTACTGATAAACGTCTGGCAAAGGTAGCTGTTCAAACTCCTGCCATTACTTATACTGCTGGTGGTTCTTCATATACTTCAAAATATTTGGCAAATATGTATCGCTCAGCAAGTGATGCAGTGCCAATTATCAGAAATGAAGAATTGATGTTAATTGCAGCTGAAATTGCTGCCAATAGCAATGCTACTGCAACTGCGGTTGCTAACATCAACGCTGTTCGTAAAGCTAACAATGCTACACCTTACACTAGTGCAACAACAAAAGCAGCACTAATTAATGCCATTCTTAATGAAAGATACTATTCATTGTGGTATGAAGGCCACCGTTGGGTTGATTATAGAAGATTAAACCGATTAGCCGAAATCGAAGTACCAGTTGCAGGAATGAAAGTCTTAGAAAATATGGAGCGTCCTGTTCAAGAAGTAAACTGGGATAACCGCGTTGTAAAATAATAATATCAAAATAATAAAAACGCCTCCTTACTTTCATTCGGAGGCGTTTTTGTTTTCATAAGAAGTAATCAAATATTTTACCATTATAAATAACCTATCTGCGACCACAAAAATCTCAAATAATCGAAACTTAATCTACTTGACTCAAAATATCAGGTACTGAGGGAATAATTACTGATTGAATTTGGAATTACCCGTAATTTTCACAAAATTTGTTCATCAAACTAAAACCTGCCGAATGAAAAAACAATTATCACTTCTCAGCCTCTTACTAATAAATTTCTGTGTTTTTGCCCAAAATCCAGCCCCTGCTCCTGCTCAATCAAAACCTATCGCTTTGGTTGGTGGAACGATTCACGTGGGCGATGGAAAAATTATTCCGAACGGAACAATCGTATTCGATAAAGGAATCATAACTGCCATCGGCGATGCCAATACAAGTTTTGATAAAAATGCAACGGAGGTTATCAATATTTCAGGAAAATCAGTTTATCCTGGCATTATCGCTCCTGCGGCTTTGCTTGGTCTTGTTGAAATCGGTTCGGTTCGTTCCACTTTCGACCAAGCTGAAACGGGGCAATTTAACCCAAATATTCGTTCATTGATTGCCCATAACACTGACTCAGAAGTTATTCCAACAGTTCGTGGAAATGGCGTTTTAATTGGACAAACAACACCCGAAGGTGGTATTATTTCGGGAACATCATCAGTAATGGAATACGATGGCTGGAACTGGGAAGATGCGGCTCTGAAAAAAGATGATGGCGTTTGGTTGAATTACCCAACGCTTATTGCTCGTCAATTTAGTCCAGAAGAATTAAAATTTGTTGTAAAAAAGAACGATAAATACATTGAGCAGAAAAACGAACTTCAAAGTTTTATTGCCGATGCCCTTGCATACAGCGAAATTAGCAATCCAAACCCTAAAAATGCCAAACTTGAAGCGATGAAAGGCTTGTTTGATGGTTCTAAGAAACTTTTTATTCGTACGAACTTCGGAAAAGAAATCATTGAAGCCTGTCTTATGGCTCAGAAATTCAAAATTAAAAATATTGTAATTGTTGGTGGCGAAGAAGCTGATTTAGCTCTCGATTTCTTAAAAACTAATAATATTCCTGTAATTGTTTCGCCAACGCACCGTTTGCCAAATACAACTGATGAAGATGTTTGGAATCCTTACAAACTACCAAATCGTTTGATGAAAGCGGGTATTTTAACAGGAATGTTCTACACCGAAGAATTTTATAAAACCCGTAATTTGCCTTTCGTAGCAGGAACAAGTGCCGCTTTTGGCATGGACAAAGAAGACGCTCTGAAAATGATTACGCTCAATAATGCTAAAATTTTGGGGGTTGACAAGCAAGTTGGCTCGCTCGAAATAGGTAAACACGCTACGATTGCCGTTTCAGAAGGTGATATTTTGGATATGCGTACAAATAAAGTTAGCTACGCTTTTATCAGAGGAAAGAAAATTGACCTTGATGATAAGCAAAAAAGACTTTACAAGAAATATGCTGATAAATATGGTATCAGCGAAAAATAAGAATTTTTAAATTCAAAAATCAAAAGGATTACAGCAGTGTAATCCTTTTGATTTTTGAATTTTTATTTCTTAAAAGTAACAAACACGACGAGCGTAATTGCTTCCTGAATAGTTTTTTGAAAAGCATTAAACTGACCATAGCCGAGCCTGTTGGCAGGAATCATAAAGAGATATTCAAAAAAAGCTATTCCCCAGCTTATCAAAATGGCTTTCCAAATTGGTAAATCAGGTCTTTTCAAATGTCCGTACCGAGCATAAATCATAAAAGTGTTGGAAACAATCAACAATAAAATGGTTCGCATAAAATAATTTTGAATGAGAGAATGAGCGAATGAGTGAATTTTTGTTATTTTGTATTAGAATAAATCACAAAAATAGTTTTATGGATTGAGAAATTGATTGGAAATATGAATTTATTGAGGTAGTAAGTTTACTTTGAAAAATTCACTCATTCACTCATTCACTCATTCACTCATTCACTCATTAAATATGAAAATAGGTATCATCGGTTTGGGAGATATGGGCAAAATGTTTGCTCGAATTTGGGCAAAAGCAGGTTATGAAGTATATGGCTGCGACCTTCCTAAAAACCGTGAACTACTGGAACAAGAACTTGGTGATTTTGGCATAAGTATTCTTTCTGATGGCATTGCTATTTCACGCTTGTGTGATTTTATATTATATTCAGTCGAAGCCGAAAATATCGAAAACGTTGTCGCACAATGTGGCCCATCAACCAAATATGGGGCAATCGTTGCGGGACAAACCTCGGTAAAAACGCCCGAAATTGCTGCTTTTGAAAAACACCTGCCCAAAGATGCCCAAATCATCACTTGTCATGCCCTTTATGGGCCAGCGGTGAGTCCAATCGGACAGACTTTAGTTGTTGTCAATCATCGAGCCAGCCATTCGGCTTTTCAAGAAGCTCAAATCATTTTAAGTGCCATTGGTTCAACCATCCATCAACTCGACGACTTTCACGCCCACGACCGCATGATGGCTGATATTCAAGCAGTTACGCATATTGGTTTTGAAAGTATCGGAACAGCTTTTATGCACCGCAAAGTTTATCCGTGGGAAAATACATTGCATCCGAACGGACTTGATAATGTAAAACTTTTGATGACTTTACGAATTTACAGCTATAAATTCCACGTTTATTCGGGTTTAGCTCTTCAAAATCCTTACGCCAAACGTGATGTTAGAAGCTATGCCAAAGCAGAGAGCGAACTTTTTGAGTTGATGATTGAAGAAAACGAAAAGAAATTCAGAAAACGAATCTACGCCGCTCGTGATAGTGTTTTTAAAGATAAAAATGGAGACTTAATGCTCGATGACAAAATCATGAGTGAATTTAGTTTGAATCAAGATTTTGAACACAAACCCAATTCCCATTTGAGTTTGTTGGCAATGGTCGATACTTGGCATAAACTTGGCACAAATCCATATAAAAGTCTGATTTGCCAAACTCCGCCCTTCAAATTAAGGGTTGGAATGGCCGAATATTTGTTTCTAAACGATAATTTACTTGAAGAAACCATCAAAGCGGCACTTTTCGATAAAAGTATTCGTGGAGAAGATTTGGCTTTTCATACTGCCGTACACGAGTGGGCAAATATAGTCGAAATGGGCGATAAAGAAAGTTACCGCAAGCATTTTGAAGCTACTAAAAATTACCTTTCAGACCGTTTGGAAGAAGGCCGCACACAGAGCGGACTTTTGATTGCCAAACTCCAAAAAAAGTAAGTCATTAAAAAAACTAAGCGTTAAGTAGTCAATCGTCTACAAGTCCACAGTAAGTTAATTATCTTATAGTCAATTACTTACGAACTTTAAAAAATTTCGATTTTATCTATTTCATTACTTACTATTATAACCAAATAAAACATCTCAAGTCATCAATGCAGAAAACAGATTTATCGAAATATAATAATGATTGGTATAAACAATCAGACTTAACGAGGAACTTCTTGGTTTCGGCCATTTGGTATATAACAAATGCGATTTTTATCAACTCATATTTATTAATACCGACATCAATAAAAATGTTTATATTGAGATTATTCGGTGCAAAAATTGGCAATAACGTTACAATGAAACCCAATATAAATATAAAAGCTCCGTGGAATCTTGAAATTGGCAACAATGTTTGGCTGGGTGAACAATTGTGGATTGATAGTTTAGGAAAAGTAAAAATCGGTGATAATTGTTGTTTATCGCAAGGCTCAATGTTATTGTCAGGAAACCATGATTATTATAAAGAAACTTTTGACCTAATCGTAAAAGATATTGTTATTGAAGAAGGAGTCTGGATTGGAGCAAGGGCAGTAGTATGTGGAGGTGTAACCTGTCATTCACATTCTGTTTTATCGGTCAATTCGGTTGCAACCAAATCTTTAGCTTCTTATGGAATTTATCAAGGCAATCCAGCACTGATTGTCAGACAAAGAAAAATCACCATTAGATAAATAAATCTTCAAAAAGATTTGTCTTTTTTACTTTTCACATTGAAAAAAGTATTTATTTTGTATAATAATTACTAACCAAGTAAGATATAATTAAACATAGTTCTGATGTTTCCAACATTTGAATCACTTATCCCTGATAAGCAAATACAAGTCTTAATTTCAGCAATAATCGCAATGATAATCAACCTGCGGTCTATTCCTGTGATTATCAATATAAGTGGCCTTCGTGGATTAATGGATAATCCCGTTAAACGTAGTTCACACAAAACTCCAACACCAACTTTTGGTGGGGTTGCCATTTTCGCAGGTGTTCTTATTGGATACATGATTTGGAATTTTGGTGATGAGGGTATTCTTATTCACAAGGTTCTGGCTGGAACTGTGATTCTCTTTTTCTTGGGAGTGAAAGATGATTTATATGCTCTTTCACCGACTAAAAAAATGATTGTTCAAGTATTAGCCTCAGCAATTGTTGTGATTGGCAGTGACCTCAGAATATCTGATTTATTCGGTATTTTTGGCATTAGTCAAATACCTTATATACTTAGTATTTTACTCACAATTTTTATTTTCGTGGCAATGATTAATGCTTTCAATCTGATTGATGGCATTGACGGTTTAGCTGGGGGAATTGCCATGATTGCGAGTACAGGTTTTGGGTTATGGTTTTTGGTGAATCATCATTATTCGTTGGCTTGTTTAGCTTTGTGTCTGGCGGGTTCTTTGATTGGTTTCCTACGCTTCAATTTTTCCCAGACCCAAAAAATATTTATGGGCGATACAGGTTCATTAATCGTTGGTTATATAATCACAGTATTAGCTGTAAAGTTTATCCACCTCAATGTAATGCACGCTTGGGAAGCTAATATTTCATTTGTAAGTGCTCCAATTATTGCAATTGTTATCTTAATTATTCCAATTTTTGATACAATACGAGTATTTTCAATCAGAATTTTACGTGGAAAATCACCTTTCAAAGCTGATAGATTACACATGCACCATTTGCTGATTGACAATAATCTTTCACACATTCAAGCTTCATTCTCTTTGTATTTTACAACTATTTTCTTTACAGCTATCACTTACTTTGCCAGAAGTTATTTTAGTAATACAGAGCTTTGTTTCTTTATACTAATCTTGCTCATTTGTTATTTTATAGTTGGAAATTTATTAGAAGTGAGGAGACTAAAGCTTAAAAAAGAAGAGTTGTCCACCATTGATATAGTTGAAACGGCTACTTCACCCACCAATAAAGAAAAACTAAAATTGAGCGAAATTGGCAATTAAGCGATAATAAAAAAGTCCAGTTCTGAATATTCAAAACTGGACTTTTTTGTTTTCATCTCATTTTTACTCCCACTCAATCGTTGCTGGTGGTTTTGAACTAATATCATAAACTACTCGATTTACTCCTTTTACTTTATTGATAATTTCGTTGGAAACATCAGCTAAAAACTCATACGGTAAATGAGCCCAGTCGGCAGTCATACCGTCGATACTTGTTACGGCACGTAATGCAACCACCCTTTCATAAGTACGCTCATCGCCCATAACTCCTACGCTTTGTACAGGTAAAAGCATTGTTCCTGCTTGCCAAACTTTATCGTACAAACCACTATTTTTCAAACCATTGATAAAAATAGCATCAACTTCCTGCAAGATTTGCACTTTTTCTGGAGTTACATCACCCAAAATTCTGATACCTAAACCTGGCCCTGGAAATGGATGACGACCTAAAATATTCTGAGGTATATCAAGTGCTTTACCAACTTCACGAACGCCATCTTTGAACAACAAACGAAGTGGCTCAACCACCTGCAATTTCATAAAATCGGGTAATCCACCAACATTATGGTGCGATTTGATAGTTGCCGAAGGACCTTTTACGGAAACAGATTCAATCACATCTGGATAAATTGTTCCTTGACCGAGCCATTTTGCCCCTTCAATTTTATGCGATTCAGCATCAAAAACTTCAATAAAAGTTTTACCAATTGCTTTACGCTTTGCTTCGGGGTCAGTTAAACCTTTCAGTGCTGTATAAAACTGCTCTTTGGCATCAACACCAACCACATTTAAGCCGAGACCTTTATAAGACTCTAAAACCTCTTCAAACTCATCTTTACGAAGCAAACCATTATCAACAAAAATGCAATACAAATTTTTGCCAATAGCATGATGAATCAAGATAGCAGCTACCGAAGAGTCAACGCCACCCGATAGGCCCATGATAACTTTATCATCACCCAGTTTTTCTTTCAATTCTTTGATAGAAACTTCGGCAAATGAATCAGGAGTCCAACTTTGTGAGCAGTCACAGATATCAACTATAAAGTTTTTAATAATCGTTTTTCCCAAAATCGTATGTGTCACTTCTGGGTGAAACTGAATACCGTAAACTGGTTTTTCTTTGATTTTGAAAGCAGCAACTTTCACCGTATCAGTCGATGCGATAATATCAGCATTGGCTGGCGGTGCAGCAATGGTATCACTGTGCGACATCCAAACTTGGGTATTATCAGCCACATCTTTGAAAAGAGCATAGCGATTGTCAACTTTATTGAGTATCGTTCGACCGTATTCTCTGATTGAAGAAGGTGCAACTTCACCGCCACCAGTTTGAGCCATCATCTGAGCTCCGTAGCAAACTCCAAGTACAGGTACTGTCTTAGCAAATTCTTGCCAATCAACAATTGGTGCATCTTCGTCTCTTACTGAGCATGGACTTCCTGAAAGAATTATACCTTTAATATCGGCAGTAATCGGCGGAATTTTATTGAAAGGGTGTATTTCGCAATACACATTTAGTTCTCGTACTCGGCGTGCTATCAGTTGCGTAAACTGTGAGCCAAAATCAAGAATAAGGATTTGTTCGGTCATTGTAGCATTTCTAAAATACAAAGTTAGGAGAAAATGATATTGAGTGCAAATTAGTATGAGTCAACAGTCTAAAGTCGACAGTCCACGTACGACATAAAACACTGACTATCAAGTTTTTAAAAATCAATTATTGGGTTTAATTTTAAGAAATTATTTCTTCGCCCCCTCAAAACTGAAAATAAATAAACTGAGCTGGTTGGTCAAAAATGCCCAATATAAAAAACGCTATTACAAAAAGATAATAAAGCGTCCAACGAACAGCTGTTGGATACGTTGATATAAGCTGACGAATACTTTTATCTCTTTGGATATAATGAATGGTTTCCATGAAAATAATCAATCCAACTGCAATCAAAAATTCAACAAGCGTAAAGTTCAAAAATACGTTTTGTGAAATATAATTGAATGTAAAAAACTCCTTCAAAGTTGGAAGATTAGCAAACAAGTTTGTCACTAAATGAGATAACTGGCTTTGTTCGAGATAATTTCCTCTGAAAAATATCCAAGCAAAAGCCACCAAACAAAATGTGGTAAAAGCCTGTAAGGTTTTGAGCAAAAATGGCACTTTTTCAAGCCCAGTAATTTTATTGAATGCAGCACGTGGCTTTTGGGTAATTCGGGCAAAAACCAAGTAAAAACCATGCAAAGCTCCCCAAATAATGAAATTCCAGTTTGCTCCGTGCCACAAACCACTGACTGCAAAGACAAAGAATTGGTTAAAATATTGTCGGGTTTTTCCCACCCTATTTCCTCCCAACGGAATATACAAGTAATCCCGAAACCAAGTGGAGAGTGAAATATGCCAACGACGCCAAAATTCTGAAATACTTTTCGAGAAATATGGTCGGTCGAAGTTTTTCATTAATTTAAAACCCATCACCTCAGCCGTACCGAGTGCAATATCAGAATAGCCCGAAAAATCGCAATAAATCTGAAATGTGAAGAAAATTGTGGCCACAATTATCGGTATTCCTTCATACTCCATTGGGCTATTATACACTTTATCTGCAAATAAAGCCAATCGGTCGGCAATCACAACTTTCTTGAAAAGCCCCCATGCGATTAGCTTCAATCCGCTCGTAACTCGCTGATAATCAAAGTATTTCTTTTCGTAAAATTGGTGCAAAACATTTTGCGGGCGTTCAATCGGCCCAGCCACGAGTTGCGGATAAAACATCACGTAAAGTGCATACAGGCCAAAATGTCTTTCAGATTTCTGATTTCCACGATACACTTCAATCGTGTAACTCATGGCTTGAAAAGTATGAAACGACAAGCCAATAGGCAAAATAAAATCCAATAATTTGAAATGAGCAATATTGGCTTGGGCTAAGGCAAAAATGGCAAAATTGGTATATTTAAAAAAAGCCAAAACCCCAATATTAGCAACTAAACTGATGATTAAAAACCATTTTCGTTGTTTTCCGACGGCATTTTCAATCCAAATTCCTGCGAAATAATCAATGACAATCGTGAAACCCAAAATCAATAAATA
>JBKBSS010000095.1:0-7089 GCA_046291385.1 Emticicia sp.
AAAATAATTGGAAACGTAAATCGTGAATACAAAGCCAGTAAGGCATTAATATTAAATAGTGGTTTCGAAGTAGAAACAGGTTCTGTTTTCAAAACAATTCTTGATTATGGCTGTCAATATTGAATAAATTGTTTTATTTAATATTAGTGGAATATGGGTTTTGTGCCGAAGTTTTAATATTGAAATCTGTGCGAAGCTGATTGTGTTTCGCCCAGATTTTTGTAAAATATATCAAACCTGCTCGACCAACTTTCTAAAATCGCTTTCTGTTGCTTGATATAAATTTTGTTGGGTGTTTTTTTCATCAATCAATTTTTCTTTTAGTAAAATGATTGAATTATGGAGCGATAAAGTAGAATTATAAGCATCCAAAACCCTGCCTCTTATTTCCATATCAACGAAGATATTATCAAAGAAATAATCGGCAAATTCCCATGAAGTGTTAAACTCAATACTCGTCGAAACTAAATCGGGTTTAAGGTCTTTTAACTCTCTTTTGAGTTTATCCAAAGCATAGTTTATTTCTATAATTCCCAGTTTTGCTTTGTGCATTTTTTGTCGTTTCAAGTAAGTTGCCATCGTTCCGCCACCAACCATATCCCATGTGGCATAAGATTTTGCATCTTTCAAATTCTCAATCACTTTTGGAATCACGCCTAACACATTATCAGTGGCTAAAAATGCTTCTTGAATCTCTTTTATATAAACATCTATCTTTACAAGAGCATCTTGTTTATCAAAAATATCACTTATTGAACTATGATTGTTTTCTTTCAAGAATTTCATTTTTTCTTGCAATAGCCCTTCATATTGAACTGTAATCGTCTGAAAATCAATCAATTGTGCTTCATAGGATTTAATTTCAAAAGATAGATTATCAAACTTATTTTGCTGAACTTCAAACTGCATTTTAGCTTGATAATACTCTGCCTGCTCTCGCTCCAACTCAGTAAACTTCTTGTTTAGCAAATCATACCAAATTGATTTCAGTGTCAGCGTTTCAAGTTCTTTTACATCCTGAAATTCGTTATTTAATCTCTGTTTTGCATTTTCGAGTTTTTTTTGTTCGATGCTCAATACTTGCTTTGCTTCTTGAAGTTTTTGAGCAATCTGCTTTCTATTTTCGAGCTTCCGACTGATATTGAGTAATTCGGCATTGAGTGAATCTGGTATCATGCTGTTACGGTTTAGTTTACAGCAAATCTTAAACTAAAATAAGTAATTTTCAATCAAATTAAAGCCCAATGAGCTTTTTTAATGATGTTAGGATAAAAACTAAGATGGATATTTGACGTAGAACTATTTAGAAAATCATTCTACAAATTCAACCAATAAGTTACTTTCGCCAAAATTGCACGGTTTTTCGGCATCCAAGTTTCTGTATTATAATTATCGGTGTAAACCAAGAAGAAATCAGACACAGGAGCAAAACGCCATTGCAGACGAGAATTGACGTTTACGTTCTTGAATTGACTGTTATATTGAACATAAGTTGTCCAAAATACGCTCTTTGTGAAAGTCAAATCAAGTTTTGGTCCAACCAAATAAACCCTATTTTTCCCTGTCGAAAGACGAACATCATTATAACTAAAATTGACCGAGAAAAAACCATAAGGCTGAAAACGATAGGAAGCATTTCCGACTAAGCTTACAATATTTCCATCAAAATACTGCCCAATGAGTGGTTGAAAAAACAATGCCAGCTTTTGGCGTTGGTCGGTCACGACTGTGGCTGAAAAATTATAATAGGTATAGGTCGAACCTTGTTTGAGCGATGGTAATCTTCGATTACTACGCAAAGCATCAAAATCATTAAAAAGATACGTATAATTTTGATTAACAGTCATCAAAATATTGGTAGTATTCTGAAAACCCAAACGCACAAATGGCCCAGCTTGACGGTCAGTAACTCCCAGACCAGGTTGACTATATTGGTCATAAGCCACCCCATAACTAATCCGATTGAAGATGCGAGAATTGGGAAAATAATTAAACCCGATGGTAGGATTAATGCGAAAAAAGTTTTTTCGAGGAACAAAACCAACTTCGGCATCGAAGCCCTGCCCTACCCAATCATGCGACCATTTAGCAATCAGTTTTCTGATGCTGTATTCTAAAGCAAGTCCGTGAGCAAATTTTTCATTAACATCAGTCGGACTAAATACCTGATGATAAAATGTTTTTCCTGACCAACGGTTATTTTTCGAGGCCAAATTATACTCCAAACCAGCCACTCGATTATAAGAATTGATGCCATCACGTTCTTCTCCCAAAACTTGCTTATTAACAAATATTGCCGCAATATTGGAACGTCCAAACACTTTTCGCTGTAAAGCCGCCACCGAATAATTCATGCTCGGCGTACCTTTAAAATCATCGGCTGCCGTTTGGGTATTTAGCAAGCCAACACGCCAATTGTCGTCAATTTTTCCACTCAATCTGGCCCCATAAAGTATCCGATTCTGCACATTTGTACCCGTGGCAGTATCAAGACTAATACCAATTTGACGAGTAAAAAACGGACTAACCAGCTGGTTACCAGCCGAAGTACCGAGAGTTCCCGATGGTGGCACAAACGGATTAGTATTGAAACTTCCAAAACCAGTGAAGAGGTCAGAGTTTTCGAGAAAAAACTGGCGTTGTTCGGGAAAATTCACATCAAAACGAGTCAAATTTACTACTTGTCGGTCGGCTTCGACATTTGAAAAGTCAGGATTTGCAGTTAAATCTAAGTTCAACCCCGAAGTAATTCCAATTTTTGCATCACCACCAAAACTAAACTTATTTCCCGAAGCAGGGTTAGCAGGATTTTCAAAATCACGAGTAGAACTGGCCGAAGCGTAAGGAATGATTGAAATATTTGCACCCGATTTTTTGAGTGGTTTTTCAAAAACAATCGGCATCGAATAACCCAAATTCATAATTATCTGATTTTGAGTCATTTTTGTCAGCGTTGATTGCTCATTTGCTTGTGTATCAAAACGATATATCTTGAAATTCCAATTGGTGCTTCCTTCTTTAAAACGCAAAGTAGATAACGGAATTGCGATTTCACAAGTCCAATAATTATCATATATTTTTGAAATACCATTCCATTTATTATCCCAATAGATATTTAAAAACTCATTGGCAGTTCCGCCATTGTAAATCAGGGCTTCACGAACGACACCAAAAGGATTGATACCAAACAAAAAACTATTAGTTTTATCATTGAAAGTATCAAACAAAAAGGTAATATTGTCATTTCCACCAGCACGGAAATCACGTCGGAATGAAGGTGTTACGTATTTATTTCCTTTGGTAAACATTTTTGCTCCGATGTAGATATTTTTATCATCATACGTCACAAAAACCTCCGATTGATAAGTTGCTTTTACGCTATCCTTCGGGAAAAGCTGCCAAAATTCGGGCAATTTCTCGCCTTGTTTCCATACGTTTTCGTCTAAAACTCCATCAAGCTTTATATTTTCGGTGGTATAACGCACAACTAAAGGCTGTTGTTCTTGAGCAAAATTTTGACTAAAAATAAACGAAAATGTGATGAAAAGTAGAAGTCTTTGCATATTGAAATAGGTATTGAGGTTTTCTGCAAAATTAAGTGTTTTAAATACACTTTTTTGCAGTTTTTTTGATATATTTTGGTGTTTTTACGCTGATTATCAATTATTTTTCATAAAAAACTTATTCTGTCATACCTTTACTAAACAAAATACAATTTTGCCAAATTACGAACAAACTCAATATTTTAATCTTTCCATTATATGAAATACATTCTTATTGTTTGCTTACTGATTACCGTTAGTTTTTTAAAGACATTAGCACAAACACCCGACGAAAAACACCTCACAAACGTTCGTCAATTGACTTTTGGTGGCAATAATGCCGAAGCATATTTTAGCCGAGATAGTAAATACGTCAGTTTCCAATCGGATAATCCTGCGTGGGGACTTTCGTGCGACCAGATATTTTATATGAATATTGAAAAAGGCTTGAAAGACCCAAAAGTTCGCCCCGATTTTATCAGTACCAGTTTTGGCCGCACGACTTGTAGTTTTTTTATGCCAAACGGTAAAGAAATTTTATACGGAAGTACGCACGAAGTTGGTGGACATGCTTGTCCGCCAGTACCCGAAATGGGCAAAAAATACCTTTGGGCAATTTATGATAGTTTTGATATTTACGTGGCCGATTTGAAAGGAAAAGTAAAAAGACGCTTGACAAATACGCCAGGCTACGATGCCGAAGCAACGGTTTCGCCCGATGGCAAAAAGATTGTATTTACCAGCACTCGTAATGGCGATTTAGATTTATACATCATGGATATTGATGGCAAAAACGTAAAGCAAATCACGAACGAATTGGGCTACGATGGCGGAGCATTTTTCTCGCCCGATAGCAAGAAACTCGTTTTCCGTGCATCACGTTTTGCAAGTGAAGAAGAACGTACAGAATACAAAGAAAACCTAAAGAAAAACTTGGTTGCTCCAACCAATATGGAGATTTTTACTTGTAATGTTGACGGTTCGGACTTGAAGCAAATCACCAAACTGGGCAAAGCCAACTGGGCTCCGTATTTCACACCAAAAGGCGATAAAATCATTTTTGCATCGAATCATCATTCACAACGTGGCTATGATTTTCAGTTGTATATGATAAATATTGATGGAACAAACCTCCAGAAAATAACAACTGAAAGTAATTTCAATGCTTTTCCGATGTTTAGCTATGATGGAAAAAAGCTAATTTTCAGTTCAAACCGTAATAACGGTGGCACGAGAGATACGAATTTATTTATTGCTGATTGGGTAGATTGATACCGCAATAATTTATTGGAAAAGCCACTAAATTATCTAATAAATAGTATATTTGTAAAAAACAAATGAAGCATTATGACAGCATTTACGGAGCAAATTGATGCAGAAGCTGAATATTTACTCGAACGTGGAAAGCCTATGCCAAGCAAAAACCATTCAAGATTAGAATCAAGACTTGCTCGCATTCTTGGCAATAATTATGAAGAAACTTACGATACATTTGTGGAGTTAAGTCTTGAACTTACAACGGGAAAAGCGACTCCAGACCTTTGTTTGTTTAAACCTGAACCATCAGATTGGCTTGAAGATGAGATTAGAGTAAAAAATGCTCCATTGGGTGTGATTGAAATTGTTTCTCCCAAACAAAGTACACAAGATTTAGTAGATAAATTGGATTTGTATTTTGGTGCAGGAGTTTTATCATGTTGGATTGTGATTCCGACCTTCAAAATGATTAATGTTTTTCATGCTAAATATGATTATAAAACCTTCATGAGTGGCGAACTTTTTGATGAAAAATTAGGTGTTCGATTAATTTTAGAAGAAGTTTTTAAATAAAAAAGTAAGGCCGTTGTTGTAGCAACGGCTTTATTTTTTTAGGTTAGCAACTCATCTTACCCTCTCAAAGTCTCAACGTCCTCAACAGTTTTCGGAATTGGATTTCCCAGCGTTTTGCTACCAGTTTCTGTAACCAAACAATTATCTTCGATTCTGACTCCGCCAAAATCTCGGTAAGCATCGAGTTTTGAATAGTTTACAAAATTCGTAAACTTATTTTCTGACTTCCATTTGTCAATCAATTCTGGAATAAAATAAATGCCTGGCTCAACCGTCAGCACAAAACCTACTTCGAGTTCTTTGGCCAAACGTAACGATTTTAAGCCCAGTTGTGTGCTTCGCTCCAAACCATCACGGTAGCCCACGTATTTCTCGCCCAAATCTTCCATGTCATGCACATCAAGACCGATTGCGTGACCCAAACCGTGTGGCATAAAAAGTCCTTGTACGCCTTCAGCCAGCATTTCGTCAACATCGCCAGTCAAAAAACCTAAATCTTTCATGCCTGCGAGCATGATTCTATTGGCTGAAAGATGAATTTCTCGGTACTGAATAGCTGGTCGGAGTGCCGCAATCGACTCAGTTTCCATTTTCAGCACCAAATTATAAATCTCTTTTTGTTTTTCGGTGAAACGCTTGCTTACGGGAATCGTCCGAGTGACATCTCCCGCATAAAACATCGTATTTTCTGCACCCGAATCGTTGATTACTAAACGCCCTTCGGTCATTGTGTTTCCGTGATAATGATTGTGTAGCGTTTGCCCATTTACCGAAAAAATAATCGGATAAGCCAAATCTCCGCCACCTTCACGGGCTTTGGCATGGATAGCTGCCGCAATTTCATATTCTTTTTTGCCCGCCGCCGTTAGTTGCATGGCCGTAATGTGCATTTCACGAGTAATGTTTACGGCATCTTCCATCTGCACAATTTCTTCATCAGTCTTTATCGAACGCAAAGCTACAATTCCTTTTATCAGCTCAACCGATGCTTTTTTCTTTAATTCAGAAGTCAAAATACCCAGCCACTCACTCATACGAATCATGTTATCGTAGCGATACGGCGGCGTAAAATGTACTTTTGAAGCTTTTTTGAGTCTTTCTGGTAATTTTGAAGGTTCTTCGGTGCGATAAACTCCCACCATGCGAGCTTGCTCGGCTAATGTTGGTTGTGGACCGACCCAAATAATATCTTCCATCGTAAACTCATGACCGAAAATAATTTCTTCGCCCGAATCTACATCAATGATGGCTGCAAGTCCTGCCTGACTGATACCAAAAAAATACAAGAAATTGCTATCTTGACGAAAACGGTAGGTGTTATCGTGGTAGTTCATGGGGGCTTCTTCATTGCCCATTATCAAAATTAAGCCACTTCCAACTGCTTTTTTGAGTGCGTTACGACGCTCGGTATAGGTCTGTACAGAAAACATAATTTGTTGATTTTTTATACCACGAAATAAAGAAAAGATAGCCAATTTGTCATTATAAAAGTCAAGTAATTATTCGGTTCAACAAAAAAGATTGTATTTCCACCTTCGTCAATGAAATTTTTTTTATAATATTTTCAAGTTTTTTTTATCTTTTTCACGAATAAGCATTCACACAGCATAATCAACAAAATATATTGATGAGTAGGCAATTAGACTCTAAATAACTATCAATCAAAGAGTTAACTTTTGATGCCATCGAATACGTTTCATAAAATAAAAATAAAAAA
>JBKBSS010000095.1:7187-10841 GCA_046291385.1 Emticicia sp.
TCATAAAAATTTTTAATAAATAGTAACATGACTTCTCGGAGTCATGGTTTTTTGGAGTTTTTGGGGTCAAGCAGTAATTTTCTCATAGATAGAAATTTACTGCTTTTTTTGTTAGCCAACTTAAAATCCATTAAAAAAGGCTTCCAAAATGATTTTGAAAGCCTTTTTAACCTTTATAAGTTTTACCATTCACATTCAGTTCCCAACCAATCATAGCCCGACTCAATCGGCTGGCCATCGGGCGGTGTGAGTGCATTTGATGAAATTATGGCTTCGGGATTTTCTTCAAATTGCTTGATTTTCAGCAATGCTAATCTTGCAAAACCACCACCATCAAACATTTTTCCTGTTACCCAGGTCTTAATATCATCAATGGCTGCGTAAGCATTCATGCGTACTTCTGAGGCAGTTTCTTTATTATTAGCCAATTTCATCAAATGGTCGAGGTATTGCATCGCTACCATTCGGTCGATTTGGGCATAATAACTCATATTATCAACCATTTCGGGCTTTTTCCAAAGTTTTTTGTTCATTTCCTTGGTGATTTCTGAAAAAGTTGGCAAATCTGCTTTCAAAACCCTTTGGCTCACAAGTCTCGAACAACGCTCTGGATTTAGAATCATTCTCAAAGTCAAACCAGCCGCCGCTTCGGCAGGAGCGAGTGGGTCGAATGCAAGACCTGTATGACGTTTGAAAGTTTCTCTTGAATTGGCTTCGTATCTAAACACTCTCGGCGGAATCATCTTCAAAATATGCTCAGGAACAGCCAAAAACTGCGGAGTAAGTGTAGCCATGAGGGCATTAAATGCCTCACGTTGTTTGGCCGCTGGCACAGGTTCATAAACCATTTGTCCATCGCCACGCAAAGCATAATTATAGTCAGCTCCGCCCAAAACCTTCGCCGTAGCTTCCACCTGAAAACGATGATACATATACATCGGCACTAAAACTTCTTCCAAATTGGCCATTGGAGTAGCCTTCGTGATTTTCTTTTCCGTAAATTCTTTTAAAGCAATTCTACGCAATTCCATTACTCTTTTTAGTTCGGAAGTCGCATCTGCTCCATTGTCCCATAAATGGGTATTCGGACTCACCGAGCCTTCTGGACGAGCATCTTGGTCGGTCAAGAAACGTAAGCCTTTACGAAGGGTATTCTGCACAATTTTCTCTAATTCGGCTTTCTCATTAACAGTTGCAGGAAAATCTTGGTAGCCCCAAATGATTGAAGCCTTGTCGTAATCGCCAATTCCCATCGCATAAGCACGAGAAAGGTCAAATTTTCCATTGGCATAATCAACCAACGGGTGTGGATAATCCATTACCGAAGCACGCCCCGAAATACTCGAAATATAATTATGTGGCAAACCCAAAGTATGCCCAATTTCGTGAGCCGCCAACTGCTTTAAACGGTCGAGCGACATTTGCATGATTTCCTTAACTTTCGATGTATCGGTTTCATAATTTCCCAGAAATCCTTGTGCAATCAAAAAATCTTGACGTACACGCAACGAACCGAGCGAAACTTTTCCTTTCAAAATCTCACCCGTGCGTGGGTCAATGACACTCGCACCGTAAGACCATCCACGAGTACTGCGATGCACCCACTGAATGAGGTTATAGCGAATATCCATTGGGTCGGCATCGGCAGGCAACAATTTTACTTGAAAAGCATCTTTATAACCAGCCGCTTCGTAGGCTTGATTCCACCAAGCACCGCCTTCCATCAATGCCGAACGAATAGGTTCGGGAGCTCCTGGGTCCATATAATAGATGATTGGCTTAACGGCCTCACTAATCATCGAAGTTGGGTCTTTTTTCTGCAAACGATGACGAGAAATATATCTTTTTACAATCGGCTCACTGATTGGCGTAGCATAATCGAAATATTCAATGCCACCGTAGCCAATTCTTGGGTCATATTCACGAGCTTTAAATTCATTTTTTGATAAATCAGGCAATTCTACAAACGAATGATGTTGATTCATGGTTACGATTGAAGCCGTTGGCACAACCTCACGCAGATATTGACCAGCATTCTCGCCCGTGAGCGTAATGGTCATTTCAAACTCTGTATTTTTCGGAAAACTCTTGCAATGTGGCAAATAAACTGTACTTCTCGAAGCGTCAAAACGGTAAGTTCCTTGTCTTGTACGAGTAATATCTTGAACAGCACCTACGGCATCTTGCAATAAAAATGGCGTTAAATCGACCAAAACTTTGCCATTACTTTCGGCTTTTATATCAAAGCCAAAATGCACCGATTTGGCAAAAGATTCCTCAACGGCACGGCGTTCGAGTGGGTCGTTTGAAATGGCACGATAGGAATAATTGGGTTCAACCATCAAAACTTTATTGCCTGTTCGTTGGAATTTCACCACGTGTTCTTGTCCCAAACGGCCACGGTCGAGGCCAATATCATTCGAGCCAACTCCTTGAGCGAGTGAAGGATAATAGAGCAATTCGGTGTCGAATTTATCAATTTCAAGCCAAATTTTGTTTTCTTTGGCATTCCAGTAAAAAGTTAGAAAGCCTTCTTTTTTTTCCATTCCAGCCGTGAAAGCTTCGATGGTTTTAAGTTCTTGCGAAAACGCCAACGAACTGATTGTTAGAAAGATTAAGGTTTTGATGAAGTGTTTTTTCATTGATTTCTATGGTTTGGTTTGATGATAAAATTGACAGGTTACAAACCTGTCCTACACAATTACTCTTTATATTTCTTCTCTCCTGCCCTGATTTCGGCATCAATAAAATTTTCTTTGGGCGGAATCGGACAAATGTAACTTTCGTTATAGGCACAATAAAAATTATGGGCATTATTAAAATCAATTTCAACGGTGCTGCCTTTAAGATTCTCTTTTGGAATATTAATAAAACGCCCGCCACCGTAAGTTTCTTTGCCGCTCGTTAAATCTCTGAATGGCAATAAAAAGTTCTCACCTTCATCGAAAAAACTTACTGTAAATGTTTTTCCATTGACTGAAAATGTAGCAGTTCCTGCTTTTTTTATTTCGGTTTGCGTGCTGTCAGTCATCAAAATCATGCCTTGCCCTTCTGCACTTTCAGCTTTAAAATCAGCATCAATGATGAAACTTTTATCAGCTTCAAAATATTTGATTCCCGAAAAATCTTTGAGAGAGGCGATTGGAGAATCGTTTTCTCCTGTCAAATTTTGCAAAAACTGCTCTCGTTGTTTTTTCACAGTATCCGCATAACTTTCCGACCCACTCAGCGAATAAAACATAATTCCGATAATACTGAGTGCCATTATTACTAAAAAAACTTTGTTTTTAAACATATTTACAGGGTTTGCGTGTTATAAAATAAGTAGAACTAATCCTTACGCTAAGTTAGTAAATTTAGCAAAAAACTGTTCTTTTTCCGACCTTAATTTCCGTTATTCGCAGCTCAAAAATCAAATAATTATGTTTACAGGAATCGTAGAGGCCACCGCCCAAGTAGTAGATATTCATGCCGAAGGAACAAACCTTACTTTTACGTTTGAATCAGGCATTGCCCCTGAATTAAAAATCGACCAAAGTGTTTCGCACAATGGCGTTTGTTTGACGGTTGTCAGTTTAGCAGAGTCCACAGTCAACGGTCAACAGTCAACAATAAGCAGTCAACAGTTGACAGAAAGTATTTCATCATCATACC
>JBKBSS010000096.1:0-10831 GCA_046291385.1 Emticicia sp.
AGCAAAGGGATTCGTGCAGCCAGACCACTTTTACAACCGATGCCTTGGCAAAATTATATCAATATAAAGAAAGAAGATGCTGTCGCAATTTTTGCTTACTTAAAAAGCACAAAGCCTATCAATAACGTTGTACCTCAACCTATTTCCCCTGATAAACTATAAATCTCGGCTTTTTATACGATTGGAGTTACGCTCAACACTTGATGTCGTAACTCCAATTAATATTTTTCGACTGGTAAAAAATCAAGTAAATAAACTTTCCAAGCATTTTGCATTACGTGAATAAGAATTTTATAATTTTGATTAAAATTCAAACCTAATCATTTATAAACCTATAAAATAGTCATGACAAACCGAATTGGCGGCTATCTTGCTGGAGCTATTCCTGCGGATGTAAAAAGAAAAGTAGCTGGAAAACTTGATAAACTTCCTCCGAAAGTTGATTTAAGAGAACACCTCACGGAAGTAGAAATGCAAGTGGGTAATAGTTGTGTGGCGAATGCTTTTGCGGGTGCTTATGAATATTTGGCCAAGCGAAATAATGGAGAGTCAGCCGATGTGAGTCGTTTATATATTTACTATAATGCACGTTGGCTCGGAGATTCGGCCGATAAAGATTGTGGCTCGGTCATGTATAATGCCATCGAAGGCTTGAAAGAATACGGTGCTTGTTCGGAAGAATTATGGCCAAATGACGATTCAATGATTTTGGACGAACCTGACCAACCTTCCTATGACCACGGCTCAAACTTTAAAATTGTTGACGCAGAATACATAGAAACCGACCTCGAAACGTGGAAACATACTTTGGCTGAAGGCTACCCAATTTCGTTTTGTATCAATACTTTTGAGTCGTTTGATAGTGCCAACAAAAACAAAGGCCGAGTGCCAATGCCTAAGCCATCAGATAATGTACGTACTACTCACGGCTGGCACGCCATGCTCTGTGTGGGCTATTCTGACCCTGATAATGTATTTATCGTAAGAAATTCGTGGGGAAAAGATTGGGGTGATAAAGGATATTGCTACATTCCGTATAATTACGTAATCAATAATGACTTTAACGGACATGATTCATGGATTATAAAATCGGTAGAAAATCTTGATTTTAGTGAAGGAGTTTGGGATGAATCTGAAGAGTCAAGTTTTGCAGTCGATGGTATAATTTACGTAACCGATTTTTGGATAGAAACCGAAGACACCGAAGATTTTGCCACGCAATTGGAAGAGCTTTGCATGGAATATGTAGCAAACGAAGAAGATTTTTATTTCGATTATGAAGCCCAAGAAGAAGATGGTGTTGAATATACGTACATCAAAAACTTCGAGATTCTAACCGAATATCCCGATGATTTCATTGCAGCTATCGAAACCCTCTGTGTAGATAATGCTATTGATGAAAACTTTGGTTTTAATTATGCTGGTAGTGAAGCAGAAGAATGAAATTAAGGAAATAACTCGTTACGTTAAAGTTTCCCTAATTATAAATATGCAGTCCACAGTAATACGAACACCTGTTTATCAATGGTTTACGAAAAAAATATTGATTGTTTTCATTCGACTACCTAAATAGTCATTATCAAATCTTGGATTTGATAATGGCTATTCATTTTTAAAGACTTTAGTTTTTTATACAAATTCCATTATTTGATTGTACTTTTCAAGTTATTTTCCAACAAAAACACCCCATTTTTATTGACAATAACTATATCGAGTTTGCCATCTTTGTTCATATCGGCAACGGTTATGTTAAGCCCCGACCCCGAATCAGTATCAATGATGTGTTCTGTCCAATAGGGTTGTTTCTTAGAATCGAACTCAAAATACATCAAAATTGGAGCATCGGCATCGCCAGCATCTCGTCCATTATGAGCTAAATAGCGTTTGCCTGTTATGTATTCCTTTTTTTCGTCACCATCCAAATCGGCCATGATTGATGCGTGCGTTTGGGCAGTGGTTGTACTAATCGTGTGGGTTTTGAAATTTATTTTTCCATTTTCGTTGACTTGTTCATAATACCAAACTCCCAAGGCGTGTGCCGATGCCGTCACCACATCGTTTTTACCATCGCCATTTACATCAAAAATTTGCATGTGTGAACATGGTTCACCCAAATTTGCTGGATGAAATTCCCAATTTCCACCGTTTAAGTCTTTTGTTCCTTGGTACCAACCTTCACGAACAACTACATCTTTTATTCCATCGTGATTGATGTCGCCATAGCCTATCCCATGCGAAAACATTTCTGTACCTGCTACTTTTTCTTTAGTTAAATTAAACCTTTTCCATGTAGTTTCTCCTTTTTTACTGGGAGGTTTTAACCAAATAATTTGCTTTTTCGCTTTATCACCACACAAAATATCAAATCTTCCATCGCCATCTATATCAACAAAATTGGGCGACTCGTTGGCTATTCCGACCGAATCAGCAATGATATGCTTTTTCCACTCGCTTACTTGCTGTTTTTTTGGATTTTCAAACCAAAAGGCTGGTTTTCCTGGATAACCTATAATAATCACGTCGTCCCAACCATCAAGATTTACGTCCATTCCGAAATTTAGAAATGAGTTACTGTATTCTTCAAGTGGCTTAAATACTCGTGAAGGAGCCATTTCATGGCGAGTCCAATTCGGGGCTTCAAACCAATAATAACCAGCTACAATATCAAGTTTATCATCTTTATTCAAATCAGCCACTGCTCCACCCTCCGATAAAAAATCTTTTGTAAGAGTAGTTTTTTTGAAGTTTTGAGCAAAAGTCGCAGGCGATATTACGCTCAGCAAACTACCGCAAAGGCTAAATTGTAGAAATATTTTGAAATATTTTTTCATCTTGATTGTTAGTCTAAAATTCTGTATTTGAAATGTTTTCTATTCTTTTTTTATGTACTCCAAAAACTTAGGAATCGGACTTTTTTTCTACCATTTGATTTATATTTCTCGTGAAGTCATTACAAATCTATCTCCTTACGGCTTCGCATAATTTCTCGAAACATCATCCAAAACCAAAACCCAATCTTGACCATAGCCCGAAGTTGGAGGAATAAACTGTTTTGTACCTTTATTTTCAAAAACACCAATTTCTTTAATCTGACCATTTTTAGGGCTAAACCAATAGCCAACTAACTGACTACCAGACACTTTTCCTAAATTAACGCTAAAAGATTTTCCCGCAGCCGAATACACAAATATATAACCATTCCCACGAGTTGCCTGAATACGCTCATAAGCAGCATTAGCATTTTCCACAACTAATGACTGGTCGGGAACTCTATCCAGCATCGGTCTTGACTCTATTAATCTTCTGAGATATTTTACTTGATTGGCAGCGGGTAATTCAAGGGCGGTTTTCCAATAAAAATGTGGGCCATTAACTGGCGTAGAACTTTGGCGAAACATTTGCCAAACATCATGGCAACCATACGTAAAGCCAAAAGCACCCGCAAAAACATCTAAATAAAGTACTTTTCGCACATCATAAGCATTGGTTGTTCCTAAATCATTGGCGTTGAAGCACACAGGATGGTCTTCATAAATCGGTTCGCCATCAATCACAGGCTTGACCAATTGACGGTCGTAAGAACCTTGAATGCGATTATAAACATCATTATCTCGGCAATGCCCAGTCTGAAACATATTAAAATCAAGCCAATCGTCATTGTGAAACCATTCACTCGCACCATCTTTATTTGGTTGTGGATGAAATGTAATCAATGCGTATTCGTTTCCGCCGTGTGCCTCCACAATTCCTGCGGCCATTGCTCGCCAAAGAGCCACATCTTGCGAACCAGCTCTTGGATTACGGTCACCACCCAGAATCCAAATAATATTTTTGCGATTTTTGTACCTATTTCCTATCCATTTTGCAAATTTTTTTGCATTTTCCGCATTAAATATTTCTGGGCCAGTTCCCCAACGGTCTTTAAAAACCTTATCGCCCCAAGTTGGTAAAAGTCCAATATTTAAGCCAAGTTCGTTGGCTTTATCAACTATAAAATCTACGTGACGAAAATATGCTTCGTTGGGTTTTGTTGGGTCATTATCAATCAAAGGTTTTTCTCCATAAGCATTAGGCGTGTTCAAGCCATCCAACTCAGCCAAAGCCACCGCTTGAATGACCGTAAAACCTTGCGTAGCTCTTTTCGTGAGATAATAAGTTGCAGAATCTCGGTCGAGTGCATGAAAAAGCTCCCAAGCGGTATCGCCAACCCAGACAAAAGGTTTATTTTCTTTCAAAATATAACGTTTATTGGCACTTACTGTGAAAGTTTGAGCCAATGAAACTGAGGTAAAAAGAAACAAGAATGCGATTAAATAAAAACCCTTTTTCATAGTTAATTGTCGAATAGATGATAGAAATTTCATGCACAAATTACGACTAAAACTTTGTTTATCAAGCATTTATCAACTAAAAATCAGCCTAAACTCGAAATCTTCTCAATCAAAACTTCATTGATTTTTATGTAAGATTCAAAAGTCCAACCTGCAATGTGCGGCGTAAAAATCACTCGCTCAGAAGCTGCCAATTTTTCAAAAACTACTTTTTGTTCGTCAGTCAATTTTTGTAGTTTTTCGTTTTCTAAAACATCCAAACACGCTCCTCTGACTTTACCGTTTTCGATACTTTCCGACAAATCTTTCAAAGAAACAATTTCACCACGAGCGGCATTAATTAAAACAATATTCTTTGTAAATTTTGATAAAAAATCAGCATTTACCATTTTATTCGACTCGCTCGTCAATGGAATATGTAAAGACAGAATATCAACTTCTTCAAAGATTCTTTCAATAGTACTTTCTTCGACAATTTCATCAGAAAAACCTTTTTTAAATGTATCAAAAGCCAAAATTTTGCAACCAAAAGCCTTGAAACGTTTCGCAGTTTCCGAACCATTGTTTCCGTAGCCGATAATTCCTACGGTTTTTCCGCTCAATTCAAAACCTCTATTTTTTTCTCGCTGCCAAACTCCATTTCTTACTTCACGGTCGGCAATCAAAATATTATTCATCAAACACAAAGTCATACCAAGTACGTGTTCGGCAACGGCCACTCGATTTCCTTCATTTGCCGCAAAAAGTGCAATATTTTTCGACTTAACGTAGTCAATATCAATCAAATCAAGCCCAGCTCCTGCCCTACCAACAAACTTTAATTGTTGAGCATTTTGCAATAACTCGGCATCAACAAAAGTCTTGCTTCTGATAATCAGACCAACGTAATTATTTAACTTTTCAATGATTTCACTTCTTGTAATCTTGGGTTGATAATCAGCATCATAGCCCAGTTTTTCAAGCATTGGCATTAAACTTAGGTGCATTTCGTCGGCAATTAGCACCAAACCTTTATTCGTAGCATTGTTTGTATTCACAGTACTTTTTTTATAATATGATTGTCAGTAACTTGCAGTAAAATTACAGTTCAGTATTCGGATACACATCTTTTTGGGTTATTTTTTATGTAAAATAATCTCGTTTATCCTAAAATCCTTTAAATCCTGTCGAAAAGTGAGCGAAATTCAAAAACCAATCATTGGTATAAGCATCGGAGACTTTAATGGTATCGGCCCTGAAGTTATCCTAAAAGCAGTCGGTGGCAATCGACTAAACAAAATCTGTACACCCGTTATTTATGGTTCTGGAAAAGTAATTAACCGTTATCGTCAATTACTTGATTTTAAAGATTGGCAGTTTTTTACGATTCAAAAAATTGAACAAATCAACCACAAACAAGTAAACGTAATCAACTGCATGAACGACCAAGCCTTGGAAGTTCAGCCAGGTGTAGTCACGCCCGAAGCTGGAAAGTTGGCGTTTGAATCATTGAAACGTGCCGTTGAAGATTTAAAAGCGGGCAAAATTGATGCCTTGGTAACGGCTCCCATCAACAAACACAATATTCAAAGCGATGATTTTAAGTTTCCTGGGCATACCGAATTTTTGGCCGATGCTTTTGGCGTAAAAAACAAAGAGTTGATGTTTATGGTGAGCGATGAACTTAAAATTGGTGTTGCCACTGCCCACGTTCCTTTAGAACAAGTAAAGAAAAATATTAGTAAAGAACTCATAATCAGCAAATTAGACCAAATAAAAACTTCTTTGATTCGTGATTTTGGGAAACAAAAGCCAAGAATTGCGGTCTTGGGCTTAAACCCTCATGCGGGCGAAAATGGTTTGTTGGGAATGGAAGAAAAAGAAATTATTCAACCAGCTTTGGTAGAATATAAGAAAAAAGGAAATTTAGTTTTCGGACCGTTTCCCGCCGATGGTTTTTTCGGAACGGCGGCTTGGAAAAGCTACGATGCAGTTTTGGCGATGTATCATGACCAAGGATTGATGCCTTTCAAGATGATTGCGTTTGAAAATGGCGTAAATTTCACGGCAGGTTTACCAAAAGTGCGAACTTCGCCCGACCACGGAACGGCTTATGATATTGCAGGAAAAAACATTGCAGATGAATCTTCAATGCTAAACGCTATCTATATGGCGATTGATATTGCAAAAAATCGCCAAGAACTGGCCGATTTGGAAGCAGGTTCGATGAAAAAGAAAACCATCGTGCTGAAAGAAGCAAGCATGGAAGACTGATATGATGTTAGATGGTTAATGATGAATGTTTAATTTCAATTACTAATACTTTTTTTCTGACCGAAGATTATATCAGTTAATCTACCATTAAACATTCATCATCAAGCATTAAATATCAAGGTCTTCAAATGGGCTTCTAATATTTACCAAAGCAACTTGTGCAATTTGGTTATAAATGGCCGTTGTTTGTAGATATTTATGACCCAAAATTTCTTGAAGTAAATGAATATCCATGCCTCGTTCTAAACAATGCACCGCATAACTATGGCGAAGTGTATGCACCGAAGCATCTTTTTCGATTTTTGCTTTACCAATTGCTTGTTGAAAAACCAACTGCACACTTCGTGGGCTATACGTTTTACCATTTTCTCCGCCAAAAAGCAGTTCATCTGGCTTATATTTTTCAAGATATGCCTTTAAAATTGGAATCAATTTTTTGGGTAGCATCAATGTTCTTCCCTTTTCAGATTTTGATGGAGAAACCGTAATTTCTCTTTTACCAAAATCAACCTCCGAAACCTTCATATTTAGCACATCACTTAGCTTCAAACCAGCAGCATAAATAATCGACATCAAGGCTTTGTGCTTTAAGTTATCCAGCACTTCGATAATCTTTACAACCTCTTTCTCGGTCAGAATATCAGGTAAGCTATCACTTTTAGAGTCACCATTGGCTTTAATTCCAAGCTTACGATTAAAAATCACTTCGTAGAATAACTTGATAGCTTTTCCTGCTTGCAAAGAAGCATCAACGGTAGTTCCTTTTTTTTCTCCAAGTTCGACCAAATACGCCGCAATTAACTCTTCGGTAATCTTACTTTGTGGTAAATCTCGAAAATGATTATAAAAAACAAAAATAGCATTTCTATAAGCGGCTATTGTTTGAGAATTATACTTTCCTTTTCTTAGAATCTCTGTAAAACGTTCAATAAGGTGGGTCACAGCTACGTAAAAAATTAAATATTAGGTTTTTATTGCGAAAAATATAAATAATGACTGTAAAATAAAAGTAAAGTCACATTGATTTCGGTTTTATTTCTGATTTTTACATTTAATTTGGCAAAATCAAGAAAAAAAGGTTAAATCAATGCTCATTTCTTTTATACTACTTTATCTTATCCTAACGATTTTTATTGGTTGGTATGCTTCAAAATTTGTAAAAACTGCCAGTGATTTTGCCATTGCAGGCCGACGGATGCCTACATACGTAGTGGCATCGGGGCTTTTTGCCACTTGGTTTGGCTCAGAAACCGTCATGGGGGCATCATCAGAGTTTGTAGAACATGGACTTTTGGGCGTAATCGAAGACCCATTTGGGGCGGCATTGTGTTTGCTCTTATTAGGATTATTTTTTGCTCGACCGCTCTACAAACTAAATATTCTAACTTTCAGCGATTATTTTAATATACGATACAGCAAAAAAGTAGAATGGATTTCAGCAATTTTTATGATACCTTCCTATTTTGGTTGGATTGCGGCTCAATTAGTAGCTTTAGCAATTATTTTACAAGCAATTGCCAATATTCCTTTTGTGTGGGGAGTCATTATTTGTGCTTCGATTGTACTATTTTATACTTATGTGGGGGGAATGTGGTCAGTTGCCATCACCGATACTGTGCAAACGGCCGTCATCATAGTCGGAATGTTGGTACTAATGTTCGAACTTGTAAGTCAAATTGGCGGTTGGCAACAAATGATTGCCAAAACTCCCGAAGGTTTTTTCAGATTTACACCCAAAGAAAATACAATACCGAGTTGGGTGGCTTATTTTGGGGCTTGGATAACAATTGGTTGGGGGTCAATTCCTCAACAAGATGTTTTTCAACGCACACTTTCTGCAAAATCCGAAAAAGTGGCAGTCAATAGTGCCTACTGGTCAGCATTTATGTATCTCACAATCGCTTCAATGCCTTTGGTCATTGCACTCTGTGGCACACTTTTATACCCTGACATCAAGCAAGGAGACACGCAAATGACAATCCCGATTTTGGTATTAAAACACACTTCCGTCGGAATGCAAATTGTATTTTTTGGAGCATTACTTTCTGCTATTCTAAGCACATGTAGCGGCTCAGTATTAGCACCAGCAACTGTTTTGGGCGAAAATATCATCAAACCGCTCTACGGAGATAAAGTTTCGGACAAAAAATTATTAAAACTCATGCGACTTTCCACCATCGGAATTACCGTACTTGGCGTTGCTTTATCATTATTCAAGGCCGACATTTATGAATTGGTAGGCGAATCTTCGGCTCTTAGTTTAGTTGCATTATTTGTGCCTTTAGTGGCGGGACTTTACTGGAAAAAAGCCAATGCACTCGGAGCAATTTTATCAATGACTTTGGGAACGATTGTCTGGACATTTTTTGAATTTTACGAAACTGAAACTCCATCCATGATTTGGGGCTTACTGGCCAGTATCGCTGGAATGATTGTTGGTTCATTTATTTCAAAAACAGCAATTTCAAACAATGAATAAATATATTTCCACCGAAGATTTAATTGAAAGTCAAGAACCCGAAATGCGGGCTTTGCTTTGGCAAATCAGAAGTTGTATTTTGAACGCACACCCCAAAATGCGAGAACGTTTTTTGTTTAATACTGCCATGTTTGCGGTCAAAAAAGAACTTTGTTATTTTGGAATAATGAAGAAAATAGTGGGCATCGAAATAGGATTTCACCGAGGTTTTCAGATGTCAAACGAACAAAGTTTATTGGAGTCAAAAAAGCGAAAATTCATTCACGGCGTAACTTTCAAAGATTTAGAAGACTTCAAAAACAAAGAGGCTTCTTTCAAAGAAATTTTGCAAGAAGCCATTATTTTAGATGATATACATGAAAAATCTATTTTTTCGGAGATTTTGCAAGCAGGACGCAAGAAAAAATCATAGATTTTGAGCCGCAACCCAACCGCCAGTCCAAGCGGCTTGGAAATTAAACCCACCCGTGATTGCATCAATATTTAGCACTTCGCCCGCCATAAAAAGGCTTGGATATTGTTTCAAACTATAAGTTTCAAAATCAAGTTCGGATAAATCAACACCGCCAGCGGTCACAAATTCTTCTTTGAAAGTACTTTTCCCGTTTACTTCAAACTTACAAGTTGTCAATTGTTCGGCTAAACGTTGAATATGCTTTTTGCCAGTTTCTGCCCATTTCTGAAACTCGCCGATTTCGGCAGCTTTACAAAGACTTTTCCATAGTCTAATCGGAATACCAAGTTCAGCATTAAGTACGACATTTTTCTTTGCTTGCTCTGAAATTTGCTTATGCAAATGCAATTTCACTTCTTCTAAAGTACTGACAGACAGCCAATTAACTTGTACAGTAAATTTATAGCTTGCTTCGTTTAACTCCCGTGCTGCCCATGCCGAAAGTTTCAAAATGGCAGGTGCCGAAAGTCCCCAATGCGTAATTAAAAGTGGCCCTTCGCTCTCAAATTTAGTTCCAATAATTTTCACTTTTGCTTTCGGAACACTTAATCCCATTAAATCTGAAATACGAGCATCCTTGATATTGAATGTAAAAAGCGAAGGAACTGGTTCGATGATTTTAATTTTTAGCTTTTCGAGCAAAGCCCAAACGGCGGTGTCGCTGCCCGTAGCAATCATTAATTTTCTGGTGTACAAAGTTCTATCGCCCGCTACTTGGAGTTTCCAGTTCGATTTTTCAGTTGGTAAATAATCAAAATGCTCAACCCTTGAATTGGTCAGAATTTCGATTCTATTTTGTTGTGCAGCACCCAATAAGCAATCAATTATCGACTGCGAAGAATCACTCACAGGAAACATTCTTCCGTCAGCTTCTTTCTTAATTTTCACACCTCGACTCTCAAACCACTCAATCGTATTGGTCGGATTAAACCTTTTGAAGGGTGCTAAAAGTTCGTTTTCGCCTCTTGGATAAAATTTCACCAACTTTTCGGGTTCAAAACAAGCATGGGTTACGTTACAACGTCCTCCACCCGAAACTTTTACCTTTTGTAAAACGTCTCTCCCACGCTCCAAAATTGCTATTTTTAATCCTTTATTTCTTTCAGCGGCATTAATTGCTGCAAAAAAACCAGCCGCACCGCCACCAATTACAAGAATATCGTACATTTACTTCAAGTATTTTTCTTCAAAGTAAACCTTTTTTTCTCGTAAAATTATCACTAATCTTTCAATTTCTTTCGGTGCTTTTCCAAATTCAAAAGTCACTTTGTGCTTAGAATCACCTTTCATAATTTCTACCCATTCAGCACCACC
>JBKBSS010000097.1:0-10829 GCA_046291385.1 Emticicia sp.
TTCGGATAAATGATTGATATTCAACAATTTAAGATAATTTTCGGTTATGGCACGTTCTTCATCAGTCAGTTTCTTGAAAAGCCCTGCCGAGTCGAAAAGACCCGATGCTACCGCTTTCCAAACTTCGGTTTGGCGAGTAAAATACAGGTGCAATTCGGGAGAAACGAAGCCAATTCGATGCTTAATATCCCAAATACTTTCGCCACTACCACGCTTGCGGTCAAACAAATCATAATCGTTTTGATAACCTTGCGGATTATCGCCCGTAATCAAACTCAAAATTGTACTTTTCCCCGAACCGTTAGGCCCCATCAAAGCCCATTTTTCGCCACGTTTTACTTGCCAATTTACGCTATCAACCACATTTACACCTTTATATGTGACTGTTACATTTCGCATATTTAAGGCATATTTGAAATCATTTTTCGCTGGAATTTGCTTGACTGTCACCAAAACTTCTGCATCTATTTTTATACCCGAATTGTGGATAATATGTTGAAAATCAGACATTTGGGTAGAAACCTTTTTTATTTTTCCGTTTTGAAGCTGAACGATATTGGTAATGCACGAGGGAATTTCTTTGGGCGTCGTAACGATAATGATTTGAATACCCGAAGCCGCCACCTGATTAAGCACTTGGTGCAAAGTTTCACGGCTCTCGATATCAAGTCCGACAAACGGATTATCAAGTAAAAGCACTTTTGGTTGACGCAATAGCGAAAGCGTAATGAGCGTTCGGCGAGTTTCACCGTTTGATAAAGTTACAATTTTTCGTTCGAGTAAATGACTGATTTTGAGCAAATTAGCACTTTTAATCAATTCATTTTCGGTATAAGGCAAAGGTGGTAAATCAACCGATTTTTCATCGACCGTACCGATGGGTTTGATTTGATTTTGCAAGATTTCTCGCACCGTTGGCGAAATCTCGGCATCCTGCGAATTGAAACGTTGCTGATAATATTGGGTAGCTGCCTGCACGATTCGATTGAAACTATAATCTTTGGCTACGAAAGCAATTTCATCATAATTTGGCTTCGTGATTCGGCCTTTTGTTGGGAAAATTTTTCCTGCAATGGCTTCCAAAAAAGTACTTTTTCCTGAGCCATTTCCACCAATAATTGCCCAATTTTCGCCATTTTGAGCTTGCCAATCAATGTTTTCTAAAACCGTACGGTCGCCTTTTTGGATGCTTACTTCGTCGAATGTTATCATTAAATCAAAATCGTTTTTACTCTTATTTCAGTTTTCTGTGCAAGATAAGTTATTTTTAATTTTACAAGAAAAAATATCGGTTCTTCAACGATTTATAAGGTAATTTAGAATTATGGGCTAACGCTGGCAGGGTTTTGAACCCTGCCAGCGTTCATCTTTGTATAAATCAAAATATCAAAAGGCTTGCAGAAATACTATGCTGATAAACCTATTTTACTAAATAGCGGTTATACGTTTACCTGCAAATAAAAAATATGAAAATAAAAATCTTATGTTTTGGCATCACTCGTGACATCATCGGGCAGTTTGAATACGCAACTTCACTCGAAAATACCGCCACCGTTGCCGACTTAAAACAGCATCTTTCAGCAAATTTTCCTACTTTTGCAAGCCTAAAGTCGTTGCGAGTGGCCATCAACTCCGAATATGCAGAAGATACGGCCACTTTGAAAGAAAACGACGAAATTGTATTGATTCCACCAGTGAGTGGTGGCTAATTTTGTGGAGCGAATCATGCGATGACCAACTCCAGTTTCGCATTAAATTAATAATAAATAATAAGAATGGAAAATCCAGTTTTGATTTTTGGTGCGGGGAATCTCGGAAAAATAGCCTTAGATATTTTCAATAGAAATAATGTGGTGGTGTATGGTTTTTTGGATGATGACAAAAAACTACACAATACCGAAATCGGTGATGTAATGGTTTTGGGCGAAACCGACGACGATGGTTTCTTGAAACTTATCGGACAAAAAACCGAAGCTTTCGTAGCCCTCGAAAATAATAAAGAGCGTAAAAAACTCATCGAAATGCTCAATAATCGCCGAAAAACTATGCCGATTAATGCGGTACATAATACGGCAGTTGTTTCGGCTGATGCCTTTATTGGTCACGGAAATTTGGTAGCGGCTCGTGCAATCGTCAATCCTTACGCAAGTGTTGGTAGTCATTGTATCATCAATGCCTCAGCGGTGGTTGATATTAATGCAAACGTTGCCGATTATGTTCAAATCGGTGCGGGTGCAATTATTAACAGTGATGCCGTTGTTGAAGAAGGTGCTTTTATCGGCTCAGGAGCGGTGATTATTTCGGGTGTGACGATTGGTAAAAATGCCCGTGTAGGTGCAGGTTCGGTAGTTGTCGAAAATGTTGCCGATGGCACAACAGTTTTCGGAAATCCTGCGAAGAAGATATAATCAGTTGGCAGTTTTCAGTGTACAGTCTGCAAAAACGCAAACTGAAGACTGAAAGCTGCCAATTTTTCAATGCTCTTTCGCAAAATTCATTTCACCAGCCTCAATCGCAACTTTTAAGTGATTTTCTTTGGGCGGAATTGGGCAACTATAACCCGCACTGAAAGCACAATACGGATTATAGGCTTTATTGAAATCTAAATAAATCTTATCGCCTTCGATTTCTTTCATTCGTAAATCAAGGTAACGTCCACCGCCGTAGCTTTCCTTTCCGTTGGTCAAATCTTTGAATGGAACAAATAAATAGTCACGGTATTGTGGCATTCTTCTCAAACTAAGCGATTGATAAACAGCGAGTTTATATGGCTTTCCATCAATTTCAAATCGTAATTCTCCAAATTTTGTGTAGGAGGCAGTTTGCCCCGATGAAGTTGGAATTTCAAAAGTTTTTTTTCGGGCGGCGTTCCGTTGCTTTGTAGCCACAAATTCGCACGCAACTTTAAATTTTTCGTTGGGTTCGTAAAAACGTAAATACTCAAAATCTTCTTTTTTGAGTGGCGAACTGGGCGTTTTTAGAAAATCTGCTTTGTACTCTTCTCGGTGCTTTTCTATTTCGGCCTTAAAATCTTGGGCGAAAATTGCTGGCGGAATAAATGCAATTAATACAAAAAGTAGTTTTCTCATTGTGCGATTGGTTTGACGGTTTTGGCAATAAAAATACTAATAAATATCATAATCATGGCAAAATAGCCCACATACTGGTAATTTTCGAGATAACCCGATGGCGTTTTATGAATGATAAATCCCCCAATATTAGTCGCAATGGCCTGAGCAAACAACTGAACTGATGAATTAATAGCCATGAAACTACCTCTTTGTCGAGAACTTACAACGTTTGAGACAATTGCCTGCGTAGGAATCGAACGGCCATTTGAAAACACAAAAAATATTCCAGAAATTACCAAAACGCCCCACAAAACGCCCGAAAACATATTAGTTATCAAGAAAATCGGAATCATTGAAAGCAAAGCAAATATCACGAAAACTGGATATTTACCTTTGCGGTCGGCCAATTTTCCGACCATCGGTGCTGAGAAAATTGTGAGAAGTCCGCCCACAAAATAAATCAAAAAAATATTATCTTGACTAAACCCAACATTAGCAACCAAAGTTGGCGAAATGTAAGGAATGATACTAAAATGCCCCAACATGATGATTGTAGAAAGACTCAACGCACGAAGTTGGTTCGGATTGCGAGTAATATCGGTAATGACCGCAAAAGGACTTTCTTTGGGTTGACGATTTTTGAGGTGTTTGTCGAGTGTAGGAACGTAGCGATAAATCAAGAAAATAACCAAAACTCCAAGCCCACCAAGTACCAAAAATGGCGAATGCCAACCAAAATGATTGGCCAAATAAAGTCCCGCAGGAATACCAGCCACCGAAGCCAACGAAAAAGCCGTGGTGATAAAACCCATTGCGGTAGCACGACGCTCGTACTCAAAAGTATCAGCCACAATTGAAAGCACTTGAGCTCCAATCAAGCCACCGAAAACCCCTGTTACTACTCTTGCCAAAATCAAAATTTCGTAAGTTGGAGCAACCGCACAAGCGAGTGTGCCAATCACAAAGCCAATGTAGGCAAAAAATACAACTTTCTTTCGGTCGTAATTATCAACAAAAAATGCCGATAAAAAGCCAGAAATTCCCGCACTCAAACCATAAGCCGACACAACAAAGCCAAATTGTCGGGGCGAAATATCAAAAATTTTCATTAATTGTGGCCCCAACGGCATCATTATCATAAAATCAATGATGTGCGTAAAATTGATACAAGCCAATATAAATAATAGAAGTTTCTCTTTTTGAGTCATTTATGAAGTGTTTTTGTGAATTACACCTAATTTTTCAACGAAAGAGAGTTGAAAATAATTCCTTTTGCCTTTTATACGTGCCATGCACAGCATGACACGGAAAATAGTTATCGTAGCACGCTATTCGTGACACGGATAAACAAAATAGCTTATCGCATTCACTTTTTTTCAAAACTCAGGCAACCTTTTTTGCATGAACTGCATTTCTGTAATCGATATGGATTTCAATACAATTATTAATGGTTGCAGACACAACAACCGAACTGCACAAAAAGCACTCTATAACCGATATTTAGGCACACTATATCGGTTAAGTTTACGGTATGTTCGTGATGTGAGCGATGCCGAAGATTGTACATCCGAAGCATTCGTAAAGATTTTTGAGAAGATAAAAACCTTTGATTATAAGGAGCTTAACTCGTTTGAGGTTTGGATGAAACAAATTTTAATTAATCAATCGCTGATGTGTTTGCGGCGACGGAGTTCATTTTTTACACTCGACTCAATAAAAGTACACGAGTTGGGCGAGGAAGTTTTTTTGGATGAAAATATTGATGCTAAACAAATTTTAGAGCTAATTAAAGATTTACCAGACGGCTATCGGACAGTATTTAACCTCTATGCTATTGAAGGCTTTCCGCATAACGAAATAGCTAAAATGCTCAATATCAGCGAAAATACTTCAAAAACACAATTACACAAAGCAAGATTACTATTACAGAAAAAACTAATCAATGAATTAGGAATCAGAAAATGAAGAAAAGATTTGAAAATATTGACGATTTAACCCGATTCAAAATCAACACGCTTCACGACGAAGATGTTGAAATGAATGAAAATCTGATTTGGGTAAAAATCGAAGAAGAATTAAACAGAAAAACAAAAATCAGAGTTTTGGCATGGCGAAGAATTGCTGCCGCAGCCTGTTTAATCCTTTTGCTCGGTGGAAGTATTTTTTTGATTAATAAAAACAGAATTAATGAAGTTAGTAACATAAAATCACCCCAATCAACAGTTGCTAAAGTTCTGCTATTAACAAAGAATGATTTCAACAAAAAAACTAAAACCATTGATAATAAGCACATTACTATCAATAAACGCATAAAAAAAGTAATAAAGGAAGAAAGGCTCAAATTAGATGTTGGACAGATTGAAAAACCTAAAGTAATAACCATCGAAACCTCAGTAATTGCATTTAAGCAAATAAAGTTGCCACAAATCTTACCTGAAGTTTTGCCAAAAATGGCAACTACCAAGATGAGAGTAATGCACATTAGCGAATATCAAGCACAAACCTCAGAAGTATTTATAAAACCTAAAGTTTTTTACGTACAAACAGATATTCAAAACATTATCAAAAACCAAACCCCAATCATTCCTTACTCACTCGCAAACATTTCAAACTAACAAAATTTACATCTTATGAAAAAGCTATTATTAATTTTAACGCTCTTTTTGAGCGTTAGCGGAAGCCTTTTTGCCCAAACAATCAACCACGAACAACAATGGAATCAGGCGATTGAGATTCAACTTAAAAATAATGCAAAAGCCTACGTTGTTAGTAACGTCACCCCTCTTTTGCTCGAAGCGGCTAAATATAATCTTGATTCGCTTATCAAAGTAGCTTTAGCAAAATACAAAGAAATCGAGGAAGAAACCGATGAATTGGCCTCAAAATCAGTTACTTATCACTATGGGCTTAATGATAAAAACTGGAAATATAGCCTCAGAAACCCCAAGGAAGGTTTGACCGTGAAAATCCATCAAGCCAATGAAAAACGATATGGAATTATTGGCGGAAACGAGTTTGTAAAACTCAAAACAATGAAAGACACCTTAGTAGTTAACCTGATTTTTGGAGAATTACCCGATGAATATAAAGGAAAAGCTAATATCAAAAATACACCAAAAATTGGTTATCAATTAAGCTACGGATTTATTATCAATAATCTATCAGACTTAGAAAGTATTGATTATAAGCAAGTTATAGTAGAAATTAAAAAAAATATCAATAAAATAAAAGCAAAAATAGGTATTGATGCCATGATGAAAAAGCCAACAATGTCTATCAATACACTTACAATCGCCGAAACTTCAAACGCCCAACTTTACTGGAATTATCAAGGAACACAAATATTTACGCTTACCGCACACACAAGTGGAGGCTGGATAAGAGATAAATTTATCCCCGAAGTGGGTATTGATGCTCTTATTATTACAAAAGGCCGAATAGGCTTTGGTCTTGGTGCAAACCAATTCTTTCACTTTAATAATCTATCGGATAATACATTTAAACTTAGTACCAGCAATTTTGTCAATGCTCAGATTAGCTTTTTTAGTAGCGACCCTCGAAAGAAATATTATGGCTTGGCAAAATTTGCCAATGTTGGTAATATCTCGCTTGGTTATTTAGTCAATAAATCAACCTATTTCTCAAAGCACACATGGAGACTTTCAACAACTCTTCCAATAATGAAACATTTATCAGTTGAACCTGAGTTTTATTTTAGTCCAAGCACCAAACAGCTATACCCAGGCGTGAGATTTAAAATAATGTAAGATAAAAATTTATATTTATACTTTAATTTGCAAATGTAAAAAATTGAACTGCTGGTGCAAGTATTCATATTTGCACCAGCTTTCACATTAATAAAACAGCTAAAGTACAATGCCCAACGAATTCATAATCAGCCAATTACCATCAAGCAAAATTTTGCTCGAAGGCAAAGAATACGATTTTTATAGCGGAACTTCCTATTTGGGCATGAACCAAGATGCAGACTTCAAAAGATTATTGATTGAAGGCATGAATCACTACGGAATGTCATTTGGAAGTTCTCGAAACGGAAATCTGCAACTTGATATTTACGACCAATCCGAAGAAAAAATAGCTCGTTGGGTTGGAGCTGAAAAAGCCTTAACGGTTTCGTCGGGAATGCTGGCTGGACAAGTCGTGGCACAATATCTCAAAACGCAAAATTCAACGTTTTTTTATGCACCAAGTAGCCATTCAGCCAATTTTCATGAGCCGAATGTCAGTTTACCCAACATAAGTTTTGAAGTTTGGGCAAGAAATATTTGTCAAGAAATTTTGGAGAAAAATGCTCCACATTCGGTCATTGTTTGCAACTCTTGCGATGCAATCAAACTAAGCCCTCATTATTTCGACTGGACGAGTCAACTACCTATAAATCAATCAATTACATTCGTCATTGATGATTCACACGGTTTAGGAATTACTGGAGAAAATGGTTCGGGAGTTTTCAAAAAAATAACGGTAAACTCAAATATGAGACTCGTGGTAGTAAGTTCGCTACACAAAGCAATGGGCATTGCGGGCGGAGTAGTTTTTGCCAATAATGATTTTATTGCCAAACTACGACACACCGCCTTTTTTGCCTCGTGTTCGCCAATTGCACCTGCGTATCTATACGCCTACATGCACGCTGATGATATTTATGAGAGAAATCGACAAAAATTGAAAGCTAATATTCTACGATTTTCTTCTCAACTATCTGATAGTCAGTCTTTATTTAATTCCATCGAAAACTACCCAGTCTATTATTCTTTACGAGACGAGTTGTACGATTTTTTGTTTCAGAAAGACATTTTTATTTACAGTTTTGCGTATCCAATCAAAACGGGTAAGCCTAATACTCGAATCGTGCTAAGTTCGTGGCACACAGTCTCACAAATTGATTATTTAGTAGCTAAAGTCAGAGAGTTTAGTGGCGTTTGATTCATCACTGCCGTGACGGCATAACCTTTAAACTAATCACGCCTTTTTATCCTGCCAAATGAGCCGCACCAACGGCAAAAATGCAGATATTTTTGCACTAATTTTGGTTATTTTCTTCAACTAACGCTTATTTCTTCGGTCCAAAAGTAAACATTCGTAGCGTGCTAAGTAAGAATCAAGCGAAATTTTCACTAAAGCATTAAGATTTTCTTTCATAGAAGTACGGAAAACATGATACAAACACTTTCTCAACAGCAGCGATGCCTCAAAAATAGGGTTAATGCTACCTATTTTCACATATCATAAATCCAAAATTACCAGACAAGCGTATATCAAGCAAAGAAGCTATTTGATACTTTCTTGTCAAGGAAAAAAATATTTGATGTGAAAAAACGTAACCCTTTATAAAAGCCTTATTATCAAGCTGATAATAAGGGTAAGTAAACCTTTATTTTATAAAAAATACACGATAAAAGACATTCTACTGCCTAATTTAAGTGGTAGGGTTTAACGGTTGAAACAGAATGAGTGCCACCATTGGCGGCACTCATTTTTATTTTTGAGAAGAAATTAATTTCAGATTTCTTTGTGCAATTTGGTTCGATGGGTCGAGCGAAACTGCTTGTTTTAAAATGTTGGTCGTCCCACTCTACAAAACCATTCTTGAAAGCTCCAACATAAGCAACGAATGTAGCTGTGACCCAAATTACTACCCAAACGATAGAACGAATATCTTTTGAAGGTTGAGCCGTAGCTATATCTTGATGCTTAGAATTAGACTTTTGAGAGAGATTTTTAGCTGGTTTTTGTTATTTCGATATTATTCTTGCGTTTTCTGTTTGTAGCTACACAAATCTTATTCCCAAAAATCAGCCAATTAGCCAAATCTTGTCTTCTTCGTTGCCTTGTTCTTTCCATTCTACCAACACACGCTGCGTATCAAGCGTATTTACACGCATACCTGTATAATCGGGCTGAATCGGCAAATCTCTTTCGTAGCGGCGGTTAATTAGGCACAGAAGTTCAACTTTTTCGGGGCGACCAAATGCCTGCATGGCATCAATGGCGGCACGAACCATTCGGCCAGTTGCCAACACATCATCAATCAAAATCACCTTTTTGTTTTCAATCACAAAAGGCACTTTGGTTTCGTTGGGTTTTAGCGGGCTATCTCTTCTTCTGAAATCATCACGAAAAAAAGTAGCATCCAAATACCCCAATTTTATATCAATATTTGTTTCTTCTCTTAATTTTTTGGTGATGCGTTCGGCCAAATAAATGCCTCGTGGTTGCAAACCCAAGATTACAGAATTTGAAAAATCTCCGTGGTTTTCAATCAATTGTTGGCACAAACGATTGAGGGTAATATCAAGTAAAGGATTACTAAGAATGAGTCGGTTCATACATCTATAATGATGAATGGTGAATGGTTCGCCGTAGCGACGGTCGCCGTAGCGACGGTGAATTTTGCAACAATCAATAATATGCAATAATTAACATTCAACTACATACATCATTTGGGTTTAAGTTTTAAATTGTAAAACTAAGCAATTGGTGTGCTAATTGCATAAAATATTAAGAACTTTGCAGAAAATTTTTATTTAATAATTGTCTGGCAATATGTTTTACGCTGTTCGGTTTTGCATTTTTTAATTTTCAAAACAAAGCAACGTTGCCTAAAACCTATCGCCTAAATCCTAAAAACATGAAATATTTAATAGCTGGGCTTGGCAATATCGGTCCAGAATATGCACTTACCCGACACAACGTTGGTTTTATGGCTCTTGATAGGCTGGCGGTTCAACAAGGTTTTTCGTTTAAGATGGAACGCCTTGCTTACACTGCCGAGTTTAAGCACAAAGGAAAACAAATTTACTGCATCAAGCCAACAACCTATATGAATCTCAGCGGCAATGCCATCAACTATTGGTTGCAAGCCCTGAAAATTCCTGCCGAAAACCTTTTAGTGATTTGCGATGACCTCGCTTTGCCATTCGGAAAGCTACGATTAAAAACCAAAGGCTCGCACGGTGGACAGAATGGTTTGCGGAACATTGAAGAGAAATTAGGTACTAATGCTTACAACCGATTGAGGTTCGGAATAGGCAATAATTTCCATGCGGGCAAACAGGTCGATTATGTACTAAAAGCCTTCAATGACGACGAAATGATTCAGCTCGTCGATAGATTAGACCGTGTTGGCGAAATAATTTTGAATTTCTGCACAATTGGTGTAGAGAGAACAATGAATTTTTACAACGAATGATTGTACTTTTTAAAGAATTTTCATATTAGTTATTTTTAGAATAAAATATAAGTTGCACTTTTTTAATACAAATTATATTTTGTTTTTGTATTAATAATTTACATAAAATATCTGTAATATTAGAAAAATCCAAATATTTTTAGAACAATATTCTGTTGTTGACCGTAGACAATGTTTGGATTGTATTATTTTCTCGCATACCTTTGCATCATTATCCACAAGGAAAATAAGACAAAACAATGAAAAATTCATTAAAAACAATTATATTTGCATTGGTATTCGGGTCATTATTGACTACTGCAAATATTGTAAAAGCAAATGACCGTGATTCAGCCAAAAATGAAGTAATTCTCGTTAGAGGTGCTGAAGCAAATTTCGCAAATTTTATGACAAAAAATGCGAAGAAATTAGTAAAAACAAGTGATTGGAATGTTTTCACAGAAGTTGTGACTTTATATAATGCCTCTCCGTCTAAGTTCATGACATTGAGTGCCGACAAAAAAGAAGCGTTTGTTACAGCAGTAGAAAATATTGAAATAAAACTT
>JBKBSS010000098.1:0-10806 GCA_046291385.1 Emticicia sp.
TTTTAGTTAAAACGGGAAGTAGTATTTTATTCAAAAATATTGATGAAATTGCCTATTTTTTTGCAGAAGATAAGATAGTTTATTTAGTCTCAAATGATGCCAAACAATATATCGTTGATTATCGTTTAGAGCAGCTCGAAACGCTTCTTGACCCACATATTTTTTACAGGATTAACCGCAAATTCTTCGTTAAGATTGATGCCATTCAAAAAGTTAAACAACTGCCCAGTAATCGTTTACAATTGTTTCTAAAGCCAAATTTTGAGCAAGAAATCTTTATCAGCAAAGAAAAAGTAAAAGAGTTTAAGGCATGGCTTGACCAATAGATTCTGCTATCAACCCACCTGTTTTTTTTCAATAAACTCCTTAAATACCTTGCGGTAAGTATCGCTGATGGGAATAAAGTTTTTACCGATTTGTACTTTTTCTTTGTCAATGGCATCAATGGCATCGAAAGCAATTATGTAGGAATTATGAATCCTAATGAATTGGCTATTCGGAACGCCGACCGCAGATAGTTGGCTTTCGAGACTTTTCATGGTTTGGAGCGTAACTATCTTTTTTAGTGTAGAGTCTTTGTCTTTGGTATGAATACAGACATAATCTTTCAGACCTTCGATATATAAAATTTCGTTGAGGCGAATTTTAACCAATTTTGTGCCATCTTTTACGAAAATAAAGCCTTGATTGCCCTCGGAGTTTACCGTTATTTCCTGCACATTTTTTTCTTGTATTATTGCTTGGGCCGCAATAGGTTGGGCCGCAATAGGCTGGGCCGCTGTTAGGCGAATAGTCGCTTTTTCGACCGCTCTCAGGAAACGTTCGAGACTAATTGGCTTTAATAAATAATCAAAAACTTCGAGTTCGTAGCCTTCGAGTGCATATTCAGAATAGGCGGTTGTCAGAATCACCAAAGGCTTTTTTTGCAGAATTTTCAACAAAGTAATGCCCGTAATTTCGGGCATTTGAATATCCGAAAATAATATGTCAACCGTATTTTCTCTCAAAAAATCGAGAGCCGCCAACGAACTCGAAAACGATTTGAGTAAATTGAGATGCGGTACTTTCTTGACGTATGCCTCCATCAGATTTCGAGCCAATGGTTCATCTTCTATGATTATACAGGTTAACATTAATTATTAATGTTTAATTGTTAATGTTTAATTGACTATGCCAAATTCAGTTTCAAAACCACGATGTAATCTTTTTCGTCTTCGTTGACAATCAACTCATAATTATTTGGATAGCTAAGTTCTAAACGACGGTTGACGTTTTGCAAGCCAATACCCGATTTTTCGTTGGTTGTTTCGAGGTTTGGTGGCAATTTACTGTTTTCTACGCAATAAGTGCATTGTTGCCCTTCAATATGTATCGAAATATTTACGTAGGCATTGGTCATGCTATTGTTAACGCCGTGTTTGAAGGCGTTTTCGAGAAATGTAATAAAAATGAGCGGTACAATCTGCACGGCGTCGGGGTTGCCCGTAATATCAAAATTAATCGGCACTTGATTATCCAAACGTAGTTTTTCGAGGCTGATATAGTTTTTCATGTACTCAATTTCTTTGGTCATCGAAACCTTCGGATGATTGGAGTCATAGAGCATATATCGCATCATTTGCGAGAGTTTCTCAATTACTTCGGTCGTATTTGGCGAGTTTATCATCGCCAAATAATAAAGATTATTGAGCGTATTAAACAAAAAATGTGGGTTTACCTGTGCTTTCAGAAAACGTAATTCGGCGGTTAGTTTTTCGTTTTCAATCTCACTTTTCTTGGCTTCTAATTCAAACCAATCTTTGGCAAAACGCAGCATTCCGATAAAAATAGCTATAAAAATAGCCGCAATTACGTGTTGACTTATAAATTTGGTAGAATACAGGAAACCCTTAGCTTCCTTGATTTCTAAGTAAATATATCGCTTCAAAAATATATGGCAAGTAATGATAATCGTGAAAGGTATCAAAAATTCAATTAAATATTGCCCAAAATTTTTGTGTACCAAGAAGCGAGGTAAACAAACAAAATAATTGAAATAGCTTATCAGTGCCATGAAAAATATTTGGGAAAAGGCATCGAAAAATGCTCGTTCGTAATTGGGGTCTTCTCCACGACGACTAAAAGTAATCTGATAGAAAAAGAATGAAAAATATAAGGCCCAAAAAGATAAGTGCAATAAAAGAATTCTATTGGTTGGTCTTCCGAAGGTTGGTCTTACGAATTTTTGAATGAAATTCTGCATTGGTTTCTAATTAAACTATTGCCAGATGTATATGGGCTTTATAAATAATATCAAAGTTTGTTTAAAAACTCGGTTAAATGCAACCTGCAAAAGCAATGATTGCCCATTTTTACTCCTGTTTTCTACAATTACTCCAATTTTATCGACATTTCGGTTTAACTATTCTACGCTTCGGCATTGTCGAGTTATCCGCCCAGTTGTCGAGTTGAATGCCTTACTTATCTATTATTAAAAATAGTGTCAGAATTTATCTATTGTTTTGTTGCAGAATTCAGCAAGGCGTAAAAGTTGAGCGATTTTCCGAAGATGACATTCAAAATACTAAATTATAAAACAATGAAGAAGTTAGCATCAATTTTTACTCTCATAATAGCGGCCACTACATTAGTAACGGCACAGTTTGGCCCAGGAGGTATGGGCGGTGGACAAAGAGGTGGTGATGGAAATGGAAGACCAAAATCTGCACCCACAGCCCCAACACTCAATCTCGACGGAGACGCTCCAAAAGGAAATTCAAAAATATTCGGTTTTGTGGTTGACGAGAACGTTTCAACAGCCGTTGAGTTTGCGAACGTTGCCTTATACACTAAAGACACCAAGAAAGTTATTGACGGAACAATAGCCGACGAAAAAGGCAAATTTTCGATGAATCGTGTGGCGGCTGGCGAATATAATTTAGTGATTACATTTATCGGTTTCAAAGATAAAACCATTGAAATAAAAGTTGAAAAAGGCAAAGACAACGATTTGGGCGTAATCAAATTGGCTCAAAGCGTAAAACAACTTGATGAAGTAACGGTAACGGCCGAAAAATCAATGATTGAAGAAAAAGTTGATAGATTGGTTTATAATGCCGAAAAAGATTTGACTTCAAAAGGTGGCGATGCGGCCGATATTTTGCGTAAAGTTCCGATGCTTTCGGTTGATTTGGACGGAAACGTTTCGTTGCGTGGAACTTCAAATATTCGAGTATTGATTAACAATAAGCCTTCTACAATCGTTGCAAGTAGCATTGCCGATGCCTTGAAGATGATTCCTGCCGATTTGATTAAAAGTGTTGAGGTAATCACTTCGCCATCAGCCAAATACGATGCTGAAGGTTCGGGTGGTATCATTAATATTATCTTGAAAAAATCTACTTTACAAGGTTTGACACTTAATCTTGATTCGGGCGTGGGTATTCGTGGCTCAAACTTGAGCCTAAACGGAAACTACCGTCAAGGAAAATTGGGCGTAACGTTGGGTGGCTTTGGTCGTGTGTTTTACAATAAAGCACTTATTACTTTAGAGCAAAAAACAATTCAAGACGCAACGCTTACCAATCAAACAGCTAATGCTTTTGATAATGGTCTTTTTGGTAGATATAATTTAGGATTTGATTATGATTTAGCTAAAAATCAATCACTTACTGCTTCGGTAGCCCTCGGAACTCGTAATTTTAGCCGTGACCAAGAGTTTACTATCAACCAATTTAAGAATAATTTGTCTTCGACTACCTACCGAAATGTTGATGGTAAAGACGCCTCAAATTCAGTTGATGTTAACCTTGATTATATTCGTACTTTCAAGCCATCGCAAGAGTTTTCGATTTCGGGTCAGTATTCACAAAACAAATTAACTAATAATTTCTTTACTGATTTCTTGAATAATTCGGAAGAATTGACTGGTCGTCAGAAAAATTTGAATGAAAATTTTAATAAGGAAATCACTCTTCAAACTGACTTTCAGACGCCAATCAAGCAAAATCAAATGTTTGAAGTGGGCTTAAAAACTGTGATACGACAAGTAAATAGTGATTTTGAATATTTTGTTGCCAATCCATCAGGTTCGTTTTCTTCAGATGCTCGTAACCCAGCAGGTTTATTAAACTATAGCCAAAACATTGCCGCAGGATATGTGTCTTACACATTTTCGACTAAAAACAAATATACTTTCAAAGTTGGTACACGCTACGAATACACTAAGATTGATGCCAATGACCAAAAAGGCGAAATTAAGATTCCTGCTTATGGAAACTTGGTGCCGAGTGTCAATATTTCTAAGCCAGTTGGTAAAACTTCAACGCTGAAATTGGCTTATAACAATAGAATTCAACGCCCTGGTTTGCAACAATTAAACCCGAACGTAAATATTTCAAACCCTCAGAGTATTTCGGTTGGTAATCCGAGTTTGAAACCAGAAATCTCAAACAACGTTGAGTTGAGTTTAAGCACAAACATCAAGAAAACTTATTTGAATTTATCGGTTTTCGGTCGCCAAACAAACAATTCAATCACTCGTATCTCGATGCCATCTGATTCGGTTGTTGGTGCCATTATCACAACATTTCAGAATATCGGTAAAGAACAAACTTTCGGAACGAATATCTTCGGAAACTTTTTCTTAACACAAAAATGGACTTTGAATGGTGGAATTGATTTGTATTACAATTACTTAGAAGGACAACAAACTGGTTTAGATGGTCTTTCGTCAACAATAACTAATTCGGGTATTGTAGTTGGTGGACGTTTACAATCATCAATTTCGCTCAAAAAAGGTTGGGCAGTTCAAGCATTCGGTGGTTTCAGAGGAAATCGTGTGCAGCTTCAAGGTATGCAAGGCGGAATGGGTATGTACTCAATCGGTGCAAGAAAAGAATTTGCCAACAAGAAAGGTAGTTTAGGTCTTGCTGCCGAAAATTTCTTCGGAATGAAAATGAAAAGCACTTTAAATACGCCATCGTTTAATCAACTAACGGTAAATAGCCTTTATAACCAAAATATCAAATTGACGTTTAGTTATAAAATCGGTAAAATGAAATTTACTGAAACCAAAAAATCGAAAGTGAAAAATGATGATGTAATGGGTGGCGGTGATAATAACTAAAATAAAGAAAAGTATATAAAAATGGCCTTGGAGAATATGATTTCTCCGAGCCATTTCTTGAAAAACATAAAAATTTTATTTTGATTAGGTTGAAAAATTAGAAGGCTTGCGATTTTCAGCAAGCCCCTTCTTTTATCAAAATATCAGCTATTTTTCAACGTTTATCTGTTTTCTGACGTATTATATAAAATTGGATACCTTTACTTCGATTAGAGTTTTTTATCAATATTTTATTATCCTGAAACTATGAATCAAGAAATTATCAACCTTTTCGACGAGTACACGCACAAGCCACTCACTCGAAGCGATTTTATGACACGTTTGGCAAAACTCGCTGGTGGAACTGCCGCTGCGATAGCAATTTTGCCACTTTTAGAAGTAAATTACGCTCACGCTACCACCATTGCCGAAGACGATGAAGACATCACAACCGAAGATGTTACTTACGAAGGCGACGGTACCACAATGAAAGCCTATCTGGCAAAACCAAAGAAACTTTCGGGCAAAATTGGTGCAGTTTTGGTTATTCACGAAAACCGTGGACTCAATCCGCACATCAAAGACGTGACCCGCCGAGTAGCAAAAGCAGGTTTTATCGCTTTGGGCGTTGATGCACTTTCGCCATTTGGTGGAACGCCCGCCAACGAAGACGAAGCTCGTGGCTTATTTGCAAAACTTGACGCTCAGAAAAATATCAACAATTTTGTAAAAGGATTTGATTTCCTACGTTCACTCAAAGAATCAAACGGAAAAACCGCCTGTGTTGGTTTTTGTTGGGGTGGAGCAATGGCCAATCAAATGGCCGTAAATTCACCACAACTCAATGCGGCAGTTGCTTATTATGGTCGTCAGGCCGAAGCTGTTGATGTGCCAAAAATCAAGGCATCATTGATGTTGCATTACGGCGGACTTGACGAACGAGTAAATGCTGGAATTCCTGCTTTCGAGGCAGCCCTGAAAGCCGCAGGTACAAAACACGAGATTTATGTTTATGATGGAGCAAACCACGCTTTCAATAACGATACCGCTCCCACTCGCTATAATGCCGAAGTAGCCAAATTGGCATGGGAGCGAACGCTTCGTTTGTTTAAAGATACAATCGCTTAAATGTAATAAAACTCTACTTCGTTAATAGATTGTTAATGATGTTGAAATAGTTTGTTAAAACATTGTATGTTGTTACATTTGTTTAGTGTATTTAGTCTAATTATTTATAAGTATTAACCAAAAAAACACAGTAAAATGAAAAAAATCACGGTACTTGCTATTGCTTTATTAGCATCAGTTGCTTCTTACGCACAAAAATGGACAGTTGACAAAGCTCACGCTAAAATGACTTTCACTGTTACTCACTTAATGATGTCAGAAGTTGACGGTGTTTTCAAAAGCTTCGATGCTTCAATTACTTCTTCAAAAGAAGATTTTTCTGATGCAGTTTTTGAATTAACTGCTGATATGAAACAAGTAACTACCAACCAAGAAATGCGTGATGGTCATCTGCAAAGAGATGATATTTTTGATACTGCTAAGTTTCCAACTTTGACTTTCAAAAGCACAGGAATAACACCAGCAGGTGCAAAAAAATATAAATTGGCTGGTAACTTGACAATGAAAGGAGTTACAAAACCAGTGGTTTTAGACCTTACATTGGTTGGTACAGGTACTAACCGTCAAGGCAAAAAATTAGTAGGCTTCAAAGTGGCTGGTGCAGTAAAACGTACTGATTTCGGTGTTGGTGCAATGCCAGGTGCAGTTGTAGCTGACGAAGTAGAACTTAGAGCAAGTGGCGAGTTTGCTGCTCAATAATATTTTGGTTTTACACCTCAAAAAGCATACTGAGAGCGAATCTCGGTATGCTTTTTGGTGTTATGACCTTAGTCATATTTTTAGAAAATCAACTTTTATAGCTTTGTCTAACAAGATTCTAAGAAAGAAAAAATATGACATCAATAAACGACCTCATTGATAATTCTAAAATGCTCCAAATGATTACGGAGCGACTCGACGCAACGCCTAAAACTAAAGCAATCACTCATCTCGAAATGAATCCCGAATTGATTGAATTGATTTTGGATTTATACAATGACGACGAAGATTTTCCTTTCGAGAAAATGCAGAAATTTTCGGTAGAAGATATTTTGGATTATCTCCAAGCAACTCATCAATATTATTTGAACAAGAAATTGCCCGAAATTGAGCAATCTTTATTGCATATTTTTAGTAAATATGGTCAAAGTCACCAGCTTTTGGCGAGTTTGGCAATATTTTTTAATAATTATAAAAATAAATTGGTTGACCATATTCGTATGGAGGAAAAACAACTGTTTCCGTACATCCACCGAATGATTGTTGCCTCAAAAGTGAAACCAGTTTGTGCCGAAAGTCTTGAAATTGACCTTGAGTTTTCGATTGAAAAATTCATTACAAGCCACTCGCCAATTGAAGACGAATTGAAAGAAGTGAGCGAAATTATAAAACAGTATTCCGACAACAAAACCACACCATTGCCTTACAAAGTTTTCTTGAATCAGGTCGAGTTATTTGAGCTTGAACTTCGCAAACACGCCATCATCGAAGACCACATATTGGTGCCGATGGTAATCGAATTGGAAAAGAAAACCAAGCATTAAGCAAATCAGAAAAGGGTATAATTCAAATAAAAGCATAAAGCTCGGTGAATTTTCATCGGGCTTTTTTGTTATCTTTAAAAATGTTTTCAAATCATTTTACCTCCATTTTTTACTATGAAAAACAAATTTATCGTTTATATCGCACTATTTTTTCAATTATCACAGACCTACGCACAACAAACGCAAAAAGGTTTACTTTGGGAAATTTCGGGAAATGGACTTTCGCAACCTTCCTATATTTTTGGTACAATTCATTTGATTTGTCCAGACAAATTTTTTGTGCCAAAAGGCACTGAAGAAAAATTTAAAGCTGCTCAACAGATTTTCTTAGAAATTGATATGGACGACCCTCAGATGATGATGAAAACTCAAAAATTAATGATGTCAGCCGATGGAAAAAAGTTAAAAGACATGATGAACGAATCTGATTATAAGGCTTTTAGTGAGTATTTTAAGAAAAACGTTGGCATGGATGTAACCATGTTTGGGCCAGCAAAACCTATGATTTTCTTGAGTTTTGTGATGATGAAATCAACGGGTTGTCCGACGCCAACATCTTACGAAGAGTATTTTGTGAAAGAAGCCAAAACTGAGAAAAAAGAAATTTTAGGACTCGAAACCATCGAAGAACAAATGGCGTTTATAGATAAAGCCCCAATTGAACAACAAATAAGTTGGCTGATGGATATGGTAAAAGAAGCTGATAACAGTAGTGAAACCTACAAAAAAATGATTGATTTATACCTAAAGCAAGATGTTGAGGCTTTATTGCAAATGATTTTAGAGAAAAAGGTGGGAATGCAAGGAATGGAAGTGGAAATGTTGGATAAAAGAAACCAAAACTGGATTCCTGTAATTGAGCAGAATATCAAGCAAAAATCAACATTTTTTGCGGTAGGAGCTGGGCATTTGGGCGGAGAAAAAGGCGTTTTGAAACTTTTACAGCAAAAAGGGTTTACATTAAAGAGTTTAGAGTGAAAGGTTTTGAAATTTATAAGAAACGAAACAATCACGGCTTGTTTATTGCTAATAAGCTACTTACTGTTATATTTGTAGTTCATAAAGCTTTCACAAGTCCTATTTAATTTATAAAAAATTGCAATTTAACGAACTTAACCTTCATGATGATGTCTTAACGGGAGTGGACGCCATGAATTATTTACAAGTCACCCCAATACAAGAAAAGGCGATTCCGATTATTCTTTCGGGCAAAGATTTGATAGCTTCTGCACAAACTGGTACGGGCAAAACGGCTGCATACTTGATTCCTATTCTCGATAAAATTTGTCGCAAAAGCAGTAATTTTACTTCGGCTCTTATTTTGGTGCCAACCCGTGAGCTTGCCAAACAAATTGATGAGCAAATAGAGGGTTTTAGTTATTTCATACAAGCAACCAGCATTGCGATTTATGGCGGCGGTAAAGGCGAAGATTGGGACCAACAACGCAAAGCCTTGGTGAAAGGTGCTGATATTATTATTGCTACGCCTGGCCGTTTGATGGCTCACATGAATTCGGGCGAAGTGAAATTTGATAATCTTCAATGCTTGATACTCGATGAAGCCGATAAAATGATGGATATGGGCTTTTCGGATGATATACTTTTTGTGTTGAAACATTTGCCGCCAAATCGTCAGAATTTGATGTTTTCGGCCACAATGCCCAAGAAAATTAGAGATTTTGCTGATAAAATTCTTAAAAATCCAGAAGAAATCCGATTGGCTGTATCGAAACCTGCGGTGGGTATTGACCAACAATTTTATTTGGCTTCTGACGAACAAAAACTTCCATTGTTGATTCATTTGATGAAAAATACGGTAGCCGAATCGGTTATTATTTTTACTTCTCAAAAGTCAATGATTGATAAAATTGTTCGGATTTTGGGGCGAAATAAATTTGAAGCGAGAGGAATCTCGTCGGATAATACGCAAGAAGACCGTGAAGAATCATTGAGAGGTTTCAAGAATAAACAGTACAAAATTTTGGTGGCAACCGATGTCCTTTCAAGAGGAATTGATATCAATAACCTGAGTTTGGTAGTAAATGTTGATGTTCCTCGTGATGCAGAAGATTATATTCACCGAATCGGTCGAACGGCTCGTGCCGAAACTAAAGGTACTGCTTTTACATTTATCAACGAAAAAGACCAGTACAGAATAGCAAATATCGAAAAACTACTCGAAAGAGAAGTTGAAAAACAAAATATTACTGAAAGTTTAGGTCTGGGAATAGCTCCCGAATATAAGGCTTCGCAAGAACGCAAACCATATAGAAAACCAGTAGGTAAGAAAAAGTTTTTTAATAAAAAAGGTGGAGACACCAAAAAGCCTGTTGCAGCCCAAAGCTGATTCGGAGTTAATGGAGATAATAAAAGCGAGCTAACAATCTGTTGGCTCGCTTTTACTGTTTTCGGAGAAAATGAAACAAAGAAAGTCGAGGGCAAAAGCCACTCGACCACTTTATTTAGTTATTACACCCCTGTATTTCTGTACCAGTACTTAAAAACAAATATTTTTTTAGAATTTAAAATTCAGGATTTAGTAGTCAATGCTGCGGAGTTGAAATTTTGATAGGAAACCGAAGGTACAAAACAAAAAAGGTGGCAAATCATTAATGATTTACCACCTTTTTTGTTTATCCAAAGAATTATTTTGCAGGAGCAGGAGTTGCGGCAGGAGTTGCAGCTGGTGTTCCTGTTGCTGGAGTGGCTGCTGGAGCAGTTGGGCGAGCTGTTGCTTTTTCTACATTTAAACCATTATCTTCGGCTGCTGCACTTGTTTTGTCAACAAAGATACCTGCTGTTAAAGCACCTACAATGATAAATGCAAAAAAGCCCCAAGTAAGTTGCTCAAGAATATCGCCAGTGCGTTGTACACCAAACATTTGTGAACCAGCACCACCAAATTCGCTTGAAAGACCACCACCTTTTGGGTTTTGAATCATAATCACTAATACTAACAAGATGGCAACAATTACCATTAAAACTAAGACTGTCGTGTACATTTTTACAATGAATGATTAACTTATGAATAATATTTTTAAATTTCCTTTATTTAAGAAATGACAAAAA
>JBKBSS010000099.1:0-3509 GCA_046291385.1 Emticicia sp.
ATTTTGCTCGATTTGGGCTTGCCCGATGAAGACGGCCAAAGTATCTTGAAAAAACTCAGAGAATGGTATAAAGCCCCTATCATTATTTTGTCGGTCAGAGATAACGAAGATGACATCATTCAAGCACTCGATAGCGGTGCAAATGATTATCTGACTAAGCCTTTTCGCACGGGTGAATTATTGGCAAGAATCAGAACCGCTCTTCGATTGGCACAAAATACCGAAAATGTACCTTTGATAGAATACAGCAATTTGAGCATAGACTTTACGGCCCGAATAGTAAAGAAAAATCAAGAAGTTTTAAAACTAACCACAACCGAATATCAGCTTTTGACTTTGATGGCTCAAAATGAAAGTCGGGTATTGACTCATCAGTTTCTTTTGAAAACCATTTGGGGGCCGAATTATCTCGAACAGTCACAATATTTGCGGGTTTTTGTGCGACAACTCCGCAAAAAAATTGAAGATAACCCTGACCAACCAAAGTTTATTATTACCGAATCTGGGGTTGGATATAGGTTTATCGGTGGCGAAAAATAATTATTTTTGCCGACAATTTTATTCAAAATATTATCGAAATGAAGCGTTTTATTTTATTTTTAATACTTTCCACTAATTTTTCGCTCATTGTAAATGCCCAAAATGATTCATCTCAGGCATTAACTTTGAGTGCTTATATTGAGACTTATTACGGCTATGATTTTGCTAACCCTGATAATCATTTAAGACCCAATTTTATCTATTCGCATAACCGCCATAACGAAGTAAACCTCAATTTGGGTTTTGTAAAAGCAGCTTATCAGAAAGCCAACATCAGAGCAAATATGGCTTTAATGGCAGGAACTTATGCCAATGCCAATCTTGCTGCCGAAACTGGTGTTTTGAAAAATATCTTGGAAGCAAACGTTGGAATTAAGGTTTCTAAAAATAAAAATCTGTGGCTTGACGCAGGCATTTTCAGTTCACACATTGGCTTTGAAAGTGCCATCAGCAAAGATTGTTGGACTTTAACAAGAAGCATTTTGGCCGAAAATTCGCCTTATTATGAAAACGGAGCAAAGATTTCGTACAATTCTGATAACGAAAAATGGTTTTTAAGTGCCTTAGTGCTAAATGGTTGGCAGCGAATCCAAAGGCTTGAAGGCAATAATACGCCTGCATTTGGGCATCAGGTTACGTTTAAGCCAAATGCTACAATCACATTAAACAGTAGTTCATTCGTTGGAAGCGACACTCCTGATGCTGAGCGACTAATGCGATATTTTCATAATATTTATGGCATATTCCAACTCAACGATAAGTTTGGTCTTACGCTCGGTTTTGATGTTGGTTTTCAACAAAAAACGCCCAAAAACAAAAATTATAATGTTTGGTATTCGCCAGTACTTATGGCTCGTTATGTACCAACTGAAAAGTTAAGTTTTGTTGCTCGTAGCGAATTTTATTCTGATAAAAATCAGGTAATTATTAGTACCAAAAGTCACAACGGTTTTCAAACATTCGGAAATTCTCTCAATATAGATTATCATTTTTCTAATAATCTTTTGTGGCGAATTGAGTATCGAAACCTAAGTAGTAAAGATGCCATTTTTCAGAAAAAAGACTTGTTTATTCACCAAAATAACCTCATAATCAGCTCTTTAGTGATTGCTTTCTAAGTTCTAAAAATCACTCAAGTATTCAAAAAAACAAGCTAATCAGTTTTACTGATGAAGGCTATTATTTTGTCTAAAAAAAGGATATTATGGCACAGAAATCTTTGTTTCAATCTGTCTGAAAACCTCATGTAGGGTCATTGGTTCTGACGAATAAATATTATCACTACTACCAATATGTTGATGAAAAGGATAAGTTTCAATATGATTATGGTGCGGCGAATTGTCCCACCTAATTATAAGTTCATTATCAGCGGATGTCCACTGATAACCGTATTCAAACCATTGAGTTTCTTGAATTGTAACTTCGCTTACATACAAAATAGAATCATCAATTAACTCAAATTTCATTTTGACTTTGGTGATGTCATTGCGGCGAATATTTGTGAGAAGTGATACTTTTTTAATAAGATGGTAGAAATCTGAGTAATTAGGAATCATAAGAGTTTAGCTAATCTTTTTTCATTGATTCGTAAAACTTCTAATTCAGCTCTCCATTCCATTCCATCGTCTTCTTTTTCAAAAACACTAAATGAAGTTAGTTGATGAAATCGTTCAAAGAATTCTTGGTAGGACATCCCATATTTCTCTTCATAAACAGCCATGATACGCAGAGATTCTTGCATATCTTTCAAAATTTCGTCTTTGATTTTTTGAAGAGCAAATTCACCAATAGAATTAAAACCTCTGCTATGAACAGCGTTTTCAAGTTCTATCGTTTGTTGCAGTCCCATGCTTTCATTATTAAAATTTGTAGCTGTCATACGCTGAATATTTTATCCAAAATTACAAAAAAAAATGAATTCTCAATCACAAGCATCTTTTTAGAAAAACAAGAAATAAACACTTAAAAAAATGAGTCATTCTAACACAAAAAAAATCACGGCGGCATCGCTGCTCGTTGCCCTCGGAATTATCTACGGCGATATTGGCACGAGTCCACTTTATGTATTCAAATCAATCATCGGTGAGCGTGAAATCTCCGAAATATTGGTCTATGGAGCAATTTCTTGCGTGTTCTGGACGCTGACTTTTCAGACAACTTTCAAGTATATTATCCTGACCTTAATGGCCGATAATCATGGCGAAGGAGGTGTTTTCTCGCTCTATGCTTTGGTGAGGCGTTTTGGCAAAAATCTTATTATTCCAACAATTTTAGGAGCAACAACTCTCCTTGCCGATGGCATCATCACGCCGCCAATATCGGTCGCTTCGGCTGTCGAAGGTCTTGAAATTGTAGTTCCTCACCTACCCACCGTACCGATTGTGATTGTCATTTTATCATTACTTTTCTTTTTTCAAAGATTCGGTACTCAGAAGGTTGGTAGTGCATTTGGCCCGATGATGGTCGTTTGGTTTACCATGCTTTTTACACTCGGAATTTCTCAAATTATCAAACATCCCGAAGTTTTAAAAGCTATCAATCCGTACTATGCTTATCAATTATTAAGTCAATATCCTCAAGGGTTTTGGTTGTTGGGTGCGGTATTTTTGTGTACAACTGGTGCCGAAGCTCTTTACTCAGATTTGGGGCATTGTGGCCGAGAAAACATTCGTATTAGCTGGATTTTTGTCAAAATCTGCCTTTTGGTCAATTATTTGGGGCAAGCAGCTTGGGTTTTGAATCAAGGCGAAAGCGTACTGAGTGGCAGAAATCCATTCTACGAAATTATGCCCGATTGGTTTCTGATTCCAGGCGTAATCATTGCCACCGCCGCAACCGTTATTGCTTCGCAAGCACTCATCAGCGGCTCATATACGCTTATCAGTGAGGCAATTAGCATGAATTTTTGGCCACGAGTTACGGTCAGAAATCCAACCGAACTGAAAGGACAAATTTATATTCCGAGTGTC
>JBKBSS010000099.1:3608-10694 GCA_046291385.1 Emticicia sp.
TTCTTTGGATTGGCTGCGTGATGATGATTTTGTATTTCCAAAGTTCATCAAATATGGAAGCCGCTTATGGTTTTTCGATTACGGTAGCCATGATAATGACCACGATTCTGCTGGCGTATTTTATGCGATACATCAAAAAATGGAATCCATATATTATTGGATTTATCTTAATCGTTTTTATTCTTATCGAAGGCTCATTTTTTATCACGAATATGGCAAAAATCAAAGAAAGATGGATGTTTTTGTTCTTTGAGGTATTTATATTTTTGGTGATGTATGTTTGGTACAAAGCACGCAAAATCAATAATAAACTCGTCAATTTTATTGATTTAAGGCATTATATTTCAAGAATCACCGAATTGAGCGAAGACGAAAATATTCCAAAATTCTCGACGCATTTGGTCTATTTATCGAAAGCCGACCGCAAAAATCATATTGAGGAAAAAATCGTAAAATCTATTTTCTCGAAAAAGCCCAAACGTGCCGATGTATATTGGTTTGTGCATATCAACCGCACCGATGAACCATATACACTCAACTACGAAGTAAGCGAATTGCTTGATGATAAAATCATCAAAATCGACATCAATACTGGCTTTAGAGTGCAACCACGAGTAGAACTTTATTTCAAGAAAATCGTGCAGGATTTGGTCGAACGAAAAGAATTGAATCTTCATATTCGCCCCGATGGTTCATCAAAATATAACAACGAACCCGATTTTAAATTTGTAGTAATTGAGAAATTCCTTTCGGTAGAAAACGAATTTTCGGTGAAAGAAGGCATTTTATTAAACTCTTATTTCTTCTTAAAAAGAATGAGTTTATCTGACGAAAAAGCCTTCGGACTTGATAAATCAGACGTGGAAGTAGAATACACGCCTTTGGTGTACCATCCTGTGGAGAAATTGGAGTTGGTGAGAAGACTATAAAAATCCTGAATTATGAGTTCTGAATGCTGAGTGAACAATATATATTGTAAATATTTATGTCGAACAACTCAGAATTCAGAACTCTAAACTCAGAACTATTTTTTCTCTTTCTTCCCAAACAACGAAAAATGTACATATCGCTTCGGATTTGCCTTCATATCGGCCATCAAAAGGGCAATATTTGCGGCAGTTCTATCAAGATTTGTATAGAGAGAATCGTCTTTGGCGAGTTTGCCTAATGTGCCTTTTCCTTGATTAATTTCTTTGAGAACACCCTGCAAACCAGCAATCGAGCTATTTAATTGATTGACCGTTTGCCCCAAACGCATGGCGTTGAGCGAGTCGGCAAAAGTGCTACTTTTTTGTAAAATCGGCTTTATTTGAGCATCAAGATTATTTGATAATATATTCAAATTAGCGGTCAAAATTGCAGCATTCGCCGTAATTGCCGAAAGGTTTTTCGAGTTTGCCGCCACGATTCCATTTACACCGTTTGTTGTTTGAGCAGCACTTGCCATGAGAGCCTTGAGGGCAACAGCCGTTTGGTCAAATTGCTTGATAATTGCCGTAGTTGTGGACAGAAGCGAATCAACATTTTTTAGCGTTGGTGTGAGTTTATCAGTTACCGAAGCAACCATTCCTTTTTCTATTTCGCTACCAATAATTGCTTCATCGCCGATTGGTTGTCCAGCAAAAATCTTTAATTTTACTACTTTTCCGCCTAAAAGACCATTATCTGCTAAAATAGCGACAGTTTTATCACTTATTTTAATATCTCGGTTAATGGCCAACATTACTTTTATACGGTTTTTGTCTTGCTCTGGTTCAACCAAAACCACACGCCCAACCGACACACCATTGTAAGTCACAGGGTTTGATGTCTGTAAGCCTTCGGCATTTTCGTAGTAAGTAAAATATTCGTTTTCGGTACGGAAAATATCCAAACCTTTCAAAAAATTAAACCCTAAATAAAATATTGCAAATGCAATAATACCCAACAAACCAACTTTATATTCTTTTTTCATGCTTCAAACGACTGGTAAATACAAAAGATTTACAAATTTACATTCATAATTCATCATTCAACATTCATCATTCAACATTTATTTCTCCTTCTCTTCTTTATACGCCTTTACAGCCTTAAATATTGCCTCGGCTAATTTATCTTGCCCGTCGGAACTGCCCAAAATTTTCTTATCGGTGGCATTGGTTAAATAGCCTGTTTCGACATAAATACTTGGCATCGTTGTTTGCCATAAAAGCTGAAATCCTGCCTGTTTCACTCCTCGGCTACGATGCCCAACTTTCGAGATTTGTTTCTCGACCATGCTTGCCAGCTTTACGCTTTCCTTCATAAAGGCATTCTGATAATTGGCAAGCATAATATTGGCCATTGGCGAGCTGAGGTCGTAGCCTTTGTAGTTTTTCTTGTAGTTATCTTCCATCAAAATAACTTCGTTTTCACGCATGGCGAGTTCGAGATTATCCTCGGTTTTGTGCAAACCCATGACGTAGGTTTCTGAACCGCTCAATTTTGATGAATGAGGATTTGCATTGACGTGAATGCAAATAAACAAATCGGCTTTATTCCGATTGGCGATGGCGGCTCGCTCATGAAGTGGAATAAAAACATCGGTTTTTCGGGTATAGATTACTTTTACACCTGGGAGATTTTGTTGCAACTTTTTTCCCAATTTTAGCGTCACATTCAGAGCAATGTCTTTTTCTTGGAGTTTGCTATGATGCGTACCAGGGTCTTTACCACCATGCCCTGCGTCAATTACAATCGTTCGGATTTTTCCGCTCTGTGCATACGCAATTTCGAGCGAAAATATAATGATAAGTAGGACTTTAAGAATTTTTAACATGATTTTATGGGCAAACGTTCTTTTCACTACTATATAATAGCTAATTTTGTGCCATTACTGAGCGTTAATAGAATAGTTTTTGTAGAAAAAGCAAAAAAATAAAGAGTTAGACAAATACTCGGCACAGCTTTCTCTCGTAGTTTATAATAATAGAACATTTTTTACAAAGATACGTTTTTTGGAACAACTGAAAAAATATACCTCCCACTACAAAGAGGGACTCAAAACATTTACGAATTTAACGTTGGCAAGTCACAAAATCTTGTCAACGTTAGGTTTTCAAATAGCTTTCAGCCTGCTATTTGCCTTATTATCACTTAATACTTTTGCACAATTTCCTGGGAGTGGCAGATTACAAAATATCGGAGGGGGAAATACATCTCGCCCCACGACCACTCGTCCTTCCAGCACTACTCGTCCATTTGGTAATAAACTTTTTGAAGAAAAGAAAGATACTACTCGTGTGTCGATTCCCGATTCGCTTCGCAGCAAGGATACTGGCCTGCAATCAACCGTAAAATATGTGGCCGAAGACTCGACTGTGATGGATGTTTCGGGCGAAGTGATTAATCTTTATGGAAAAGCAGTTGTGACCTACGGCGATATTGAACTAAAAGCCGATTATATAAAAATTGATTGGGGAAAAAGCGAAATCTTTGCTCATGGCTCGCCTGATACTACCAAACGGGGAGACAAAGTGAAGGGTAAACCGATTTTTTCACAAGGTGGCGATAATTATAATACTGACACGATTCGGTATAATTTTAAGTCTCGAAAAGCGATTATCAAAGGAATTGTAACCCAACAAGGCGAAGGCTTCGTGACGGGTGAGCGTGTAAAAAAAGACGAAAACGATGATATGTATTTGGTCAATGCCAAATATACAACTTGTAATCTGAAAGAACCACATTTTCATATTTCGGCTCGAAAAATTAAGCTTGTCAATAAAAAACAGATAATTTCGGGGCCTTTTAACTTTGTTTTGAGTGGCATTCCGCTGCCCATTGGTTTGCCTTTTGGGTTCTTTCCTGTGCCAAAAAATAAAGAAGCAGGAACTTCGGGAATCATCATGGGTACGTATGGCGAAGACCCAAATAATCGAGGTTTTTATTTCAAAGATTTTGGTTATTATTTTGCCGTGAACGAAAAAATTGGCATAAAGCTCGTTGGTCAAATTTATACAAAAAGCAGTTTCGGAATTGGTGTTCAGTCGAATTACTCGAAGCGATACAAATATTCGGGAAGTTTAAATTTTCAGTATAATTTTAATAATAATACGCCCGAAGTTGTAGGTCTTGATGACAACAATAATTATAAAACCAAAGATTTTAACTTAGGATGGTCACATTCGCCAGCCAACAAACGCCCCGACCGTAGTTTTTCTTCATCGGTCAATTTGCGTAGTAATGGCTTTAATAGAAACAACGTCAATACGGTCGATGTAAGCAATTATTTGAGCAGTACATCAAACTCTTCGGTGCAGTTTGGACGCACTTTTGCCCAAAAAGTTGTGACGAGTTCGGGTATTAATATTTCACAAAACTTTACGACTGGGCAAGTGGATGCTTCGGCCAATTATAGCATCGGCTTGAACCAATTTAACCCTTTTGTGCCAGAAAAAAAGCAAATCGGGCGTTGGTACGAGTCGTTTAGGGTTGGTTTAAACGTAAGTGGTGGTTATCAAGCGACCAATACACGAGTAAATAGTATTACGAATTATTCTGATTACAAAATTGTGCGTGAAAACGCCGATGGCACTTATGCTTCAATCGAAGCGAAGCCTTTGACCAATGCAGAAATCAGACTTCGTGATGCCAATCCGCTGACCTTGACTATTGAAGAAAGAATTGCACAGAAAGCGTTACAAGAACGCCTCAGTAATGTGAGAAAATTGAATAGTTTAGATGTCATTAATGATGTTTTGAAAGAAGGTAAATTTACAAGTACTTATTCAATTCCGATTTCACTGCCAAACTTCAAAATTGCTCGTTACATCAACTTTACGCCAAGTATCTCGCTCAGAGGTGATGTTTCGACCCAAAGCCTTAGTTATGAATACATTGCGAGCGAAAACGCCGTAAAAATAGATACAGTAAATGGCTTCTTTCCGACCTACCAAACCTCAGTTTCGGGCGGTTTGAACACCCGTGTTTATGGAACTTATCAGTTTAAAGGCAAAGGACGTTTGCAAGCGATTCGTCACACATTAGCCCCTTCGTTGAGTTTGAGCTATGCCCCTGACTTCACAAAACGACTTTTTGATTATAAAGTCGTGAGAATTGACCAAGCCACTACTAACGGTATAACAACTTATGATACGCTCCGTAGATTATTACCAAAATATCCGACACTTGGTGCGTCGGCAGGGGCTTCGGGGAATGTGAGTTTTAACCTTACGAACCAACTTGAAGCAAAAGTTCGCTCAAAGTCAGATACAGCTGCAAAAGCCTTTGAAAAAGTTTCATTGCTTGATAATTTAAGTCTAAGTACTGCTTATAATTTATTGGCTATCGGCGACTCGATGAATCTTTCAAACATCAATCTGAGTGCAAATACCAATTTATTCAAGAATCTGATAAATCTTAATATGGGTGCAAGCCTTGACCCGTATTTCTATCAAGCAGAAAGTACGGCCGAGTTGAGAGCATTGAATCCTGCGGGGCGAATCAGACGTTTTTATAAAATTCAACAGGTAAAAGGTATTGCTGGTTTAGCAACTTTGCGTTCGGCCAATATTGCCATTTCGACTCAACTTTCGCCAGCGACTTTTAATTCAGATAAAGCAAAACCAAAAACGAATCCGCAAAGCAACAATCCACAAATGGATGCAATGAAAAAGTTTGTGGCGGCAAACCCCGAACTTTACGTTGACTTTACAATTCCGTGGACGTTGAGTTTGAGTTATAACCTCAATTATAGCAAACAAGGTTTAGCTGACCCTCAAATCACGCAGGCCATTACAGTTCAAGGAGATTTGAGCCTTACGCCAAAATGGAAATTGGGTTTTAATACAGGTTATGATATGCAGCTTAAAGCTCCAACCTTGACCAATATTACGATTCACCGTGAGCTACACTGCTGGGATATGGCATTTAACTGGACACCGATTTCGGGTTACTCGGTCAATAGTAGTTATTCGTTTACGCTCAACGTGCGAAGTGCTTTATTGCAAGAATTGAAAGTAAGCCGTAGAAGACAATATTATGGAAGTGGAGGATTTTAATTTAGAATGTTAAATTTTTGATGTTTGATGTAAGAATAAATGTACTCCCAGCATCAAACATTAAAAATCTAACACCCAACATCAATCTTCTACAACACAAACGTAGCCAATTTTCTGAATTCTTCTACACGAGCTGCGATTTCTTCTTGCGTAAGGTTTTGGATACGCTCCGAACCGAATTTCTCAACGCAGAATGAAGCCATTGCCGAACCATAAACAAGACCACGCTTCATGTTTTCAAAACTTAAATCGTCGGTTTTGGCTAAGTGAGAAATAAATCCACCCGCAAAAGTATCGCCCGCACCAGTTGGGTCGAAAACTTCTTCTAATGGAAGTGCTGGACAATAAAAAATATTATCATTTTGGAATAACAATGCACCGTGTTCACCTTTCTTGATGATAAGCGTTTTTGGTCCCATTGCCATGATAGTTTTGGCCGCACGACGCAACGAATAATCGCCCGAAAGCATACGAGCTTCTTCGTCGTTGATAGTTACGCAGTCAACATCTTTCAATAATGCTTTCAAATCATCCAAAGCAATATCAATCCAAAGGTTCATTGTATCGAGCAATACAAATTTTGGGCGAGTCTTTAAACGCTTCAAAACCAAGTGCTGAATGGCTGGAGCGGTGTTTCCGAGCATCAAAAAATCACAACTTTGGTACGATTCTGGAATCTTCGGGTCGAAGTTTTCCATTACGTTGAGCTGTACCTCAACCGTATCACGGCTATTCATATCGTTGTGGTAACGACCATGCCAGAAGAACGATTTCTCGCCTTTTCTGATTTCAAGTCCATCCACATTTACACCATGACCAACCAAAGTGTCAATCATTTCTTGTGGAAAATCTTCGCCAACAACCGCAACGAGGTTATTTTCTTTTACGAAATATGAAGCAGTAAGCGTGATGAAAGTGGCTGCTCCGCCAATGATTTTATCTGTTTTTCCGAATGGCGTTTCCAATTTATCAAACGCAACCGAACCTACTGTAAGTAATGACATGAAAAATGATGAATGATTAATGATTAATAGCAGAACTTCCTAATTAGCAACAAGTTATTTGC
>JBKBSS010000009.1:0-22153 GCA_046291385.1 Emticicia sp.
GAAAGAAACAACGGTGGTGGTGGTTATGAAACTGCTCGTATCAACTATTTTGGTCGTGTGGCATATAACTTCAAAGAAAAGTATTTGGCTGAGTTTTTATGGAGATACGATGGTTCTGACCGTTTCCCGAAAGCAACTCGTTATGGTTTCTTCCCAGGTGTAATGGCAGGTTGGGTACTTTCAGAAGAGAAATTTATGAAAAGTATTCCATTTATCAGTTTCTTGAAATTAAGAGGTTCGTATGGACAACTTGGAAACGACCAAGTAAACCTTCCTAACTCTAATACTCCTGCTACGTACCAATATTTATCAACTTACGGTTTCCGTAGTTATATCTTGGGCGATGCTGAGCAGAAAACTTTGTTTGAAACACGTCTTCCAAACGAAAACATTACTTGGGAAGTTGCGTCTAACTCAAACATCGGTTTAGAAGGACAGTTATTCAACGGAAAAATCAACTTTGAGTTGGATTATTTCGTAAACAAACGTTCAAAAATCCTTTGGTTCAAAAATGCTTCTGTGCCGCAATCAACAGGTATTACGCTTCCTGCACAAAACTTTGGTGAAGTATCAAACCGTGGTTTTGACTTTAATGTAGGCTACCGTGGTCAAACTGGCGAGTTCAAGTATAATGTAAGTGTAAACGGTGGTTATTCTAAAAACAGAATTGATTTCTGGGACGAAGCTCCTGGAGCTCCAGAATGGCAACGTACTACTGGTCGCCCAATGAATACTTTCATGGCTTACCTTTACGATGGCGTATTTAAAGACCAAGCAGCAATTGATGCCCGTGGAATTGACTACTCGGCAATCGTAAAAGAACTTCGCCCTGGAGATATGAAATACAAAGATTATAACGGCGACGGTAAAATTACACCTGACGACCAAGTTAGAACCGATAATACAACCCTTCCACTTTTCCAAGGTGGTATGAATTTAGGTGGTCAATACAAAAACTTTGACTTGACTATCTTGATTCAAGGTGCTGCTGGTGCAAAACAATACGTAAGTGCGGGAGAAATGGGCAATATCGGTAACTACTTACTTGATATTTACGAAAACCGTTGGACAGTTGATAATCCAAGCGATGTACATCCACGTATTGCCAACCGTTCTGACCAATATTATTCGGGCGGAAACACTTATTGGTTGAGAAGCTCTGACTACATACGTTTGAAAAACTTTGAATTAGGTTATACAATTCCTGAAACAATCGGTAAAAGAGTTGGTTTTAGTAGCATGAGAGTTTATGCAAGTGGTATCAACTTATTTACAATTGACAAATTGAAAGTATTTGACCCAGAAACAGCAAGTACAACTGGTCAGTACTACCCTCAATCAAGAGTAATGAACTTAGGTTTAAACATTAAATTTTAATTATTAGAAAAATGAAAATGTATAAAAAATTAATTTTGTCATTCTTTGCAGTTTCGTTTTTTACGGTAAGCTGTAATGATGATTTTGTGGATACCAAACCACTCGACCAATTATCTGAAAACGTAGTTTGGGGAGATGCCTCTTTAGCAGAAGCATTTGTAAGTGAGCTATATGGAGGTTTAGGAATTGGTGGTTTTAACGAGCAAATGCTCGCTTCACTAACAGATGAGACTATTTTTACGCACCCTGGAAGAGGAATCACAACCGTTACAGAAGGTAGAAGCAACCCCGCTGACCCAGGTTGGATTAATGGTACTTTGAGCTGGGGAAATATGTATTCTCGTATCAGAGCGTGTAATCTTGCTTTGAAAAATTTAGAAAACCCTCAATTTCCAAATACAGGTAACATCGTTGACCGCCTGAAAGGAGAATCTAAATTTATGAGAGCCTATTTTTATCATCAATTAGTTCGCTACTACGGTGGTGTACCAATCGTTGATAAAGCATTCTCTCTGAATGATGCTGATTTCTTGACTGCCCGTAATACTTTTGAAGAATGTCTAAACTTTATCGTAAAAGACCTCGACGAAGCAGCTACTTTATTGAACGGAAAATCATTACAAAAAGGCCGTGCAACTGCTGCATCTGCTTTGGCTTTAAAATCTCGTATGTTGGTTTATGCTGCCAGTGATTTGTATGATGTACCAACTGCAAAGGCGAAATCTAAAGCAATGGCAGCTTACGGAAAACCTGAATTTATGGGTTTTGTGAGTGGAAACCGTACAGAGCGTTGGCAGAAAGCTAAAGCTGCCGCAAAAGCAGTTTTAGACTTACCAGGCTTCGGATTCCAATTAGGACTTACAGCTCCTGTTACTGCCGACCAAGCAGCAACAAACTACATGAATCAGTCGTTAGCAAGAAACGGTGGACAAAACGAAATCATTTTCGGACGTTATTTTATTCAAAGTAAAAACGAAGATGGTGGACGTGTTGGCCTTTTCAACGGACCTAATGGCTACAATAACTGGGCTGGAAATACGCCAATCCAAGAGTTAGTTGATGATTATGAAATGATGGATGGCTCGAAATTCGATTGGAACAAACCAGAACACGCAAAAGCTCCTTACGATAACCGTGACCCACGTTTACGCTCAACAATTTTATATGAAGGCTCACCGTGGAAACCACGCTCACCAAGTGCAGCTCCGCTTGACCCAGCTAACCAAATCCAAACTGGTGAATATGAGGTTGTTTCGGGTAGCACTAAAAGAACTCACTTTGGTTTAGATACTCGTAAAAGTAGCATCGAAGACTGGAATGGTAGCTACACTGGCTATTACATGCGTAAATTTACAGACCCTAACCCTGGTTTAGTTGACCAAAACTCTTGGCAACAAATTCCTTGGCCGTTCTTGCGTTATACTGAAGCAATTTTCAATTATGTTGAGGCTTGTATCGAACTTGGCGAAGAGGTTGAAGCGAGAAAATGGTTGAATCAGATTCGTTTCCGTGCGGGTATGCCAGCAGTTACTGATACTGGCGACGCACTACGTCAACGCTATCGCAACGAGCGTCGTGTTGAAATGGTATTTGAAGAGCAACGCTACCACGATGCACGTCGTTGGATGATTGCTCCTACAACTCTTGGACGCAAAGCGAGTATTATTAATGTAAAAGGAACACTGAAAGCAGGCAAAACTGTTTCGACGTATAAATATGACCCAACCAATTACGATTATACTTATACCGTCGGTAAAATTGACCCAGGTAAAGAAAACCGTAACTGGGATGATAAAATTTATTTCTTGCCGATTCAACGTGACGAAATGAACCGTAACAGTAAATTAATCCAGAACCCTGGATACTAATAACTCGTTATAAAAATTTGGGTAGTCAGAAGCTTCAAAACTTTTGGCTACCCATTTTTTATTTCATAATTACATGCTTTCTATCACAACACAAATTGTATATTTGTTCTATAATCTCAACCTTACATATTTTTCTCCCAATCGGAGATTTATGACCTAAAAAATGAAAATTTCTACCGTTGCATATCTATTATTAATCTGTCTATTCTTTACTTCCTGTAATAAATCTTCACCCGAAGAAAACACAACCGAAGAACAAGAAAAACAAGAACCAATCTTTACGCTACTTTTTCCCGATAAAACTAATATTGATTTTCAGAATGTCATCAACGAAGGACTAAATACCAATGTTTTGATGTACGAATATTTCTATAATGGCGGTGGCGTAGCCGTTGGTGATGTAAATAGCGACGGACTTGAAGACCTCTATTTTACGAGCAATATGCAGCAAAATAAGTTGTATCTGAATAAAGGGAAGTTACAATTTCAAGATATTACTGCCCAAGCAGGCGTAGCTGGTCGTGAAGGTCCTTGGAAAACTGGCACAACGATGGTCGATATAAATGCCGACGGAAAACTGGATATTTATGTTTGTCATTCAGGAAATCTACAACCCGAGAAAAAAGCCAACGAACTCTTCATCAATCAAGGCAATGATGCCAATGGAATTCCAACTTTTGTAGAACAAGCGGCAAAATTTGGACTTGATAGCCCCGCTTCAAGCACAAATGCCTACTTTTTCGATGCCGATAAAGATGGCGATTTAGATATGTTTTTGCTCAATCATAACATAAAATCTCTTCCAGTTCTTGACGAAGCCCGCACGGCTGCCCTCACCAAAGTTGATGATGCAGTGAGCGGTTCAAGATTCTACCGCAACGATAAAGGATTTTTCAAAGATATTACTCGCCAAGCGGGTATCCAAAGTTCGGCTTTATCTTATGGTTTGGGTGCGGGAATTGCTGACATTAACCAAGATGGCTGGCCAGATATTTATGTAAGCAATGACTACGCCGTGCCTGACCGATTGTACATTAATAATCAAAAGGGAGGTTTTCGAGAAGTAAGCCACGAACAAATCGGTCATACTTCAAACTTCTCGATGGGAAATGATGTGGCCGATATTAACAACGACCAATTGCCCGATATTTTCACGCTCGATATGCTTCCCGAAGATAATCGTCGTCAGAAATTATTGATGTCACCCGATAATTATGATAAATTTGATTTGGGCGTAAGGTCAGGTTTTCACTACCAATATATGCGAAATATGCTCCAACTCAACAACGGAAATGGCACTTTTAGCGAAATCGGTCAAGTTTCTGGAATCTCGAACACCGATTGGAGTTGGGCTGCCCTTTTTGCCGATTATGACAACGACGGCTGGAAAGATTTATATATCACCAATGGTTATTTGCACGACTATACAAACCTCGATTTTTTGAAATACATGGATGATTTTATGGCGACCAAACAAGGCGGTTTTCAACGAACCGATGTGCTTGAATTGGTGCAAAAAATGCCTTCATCGAATGTAAAAAACTATATTTTTAGAAATAACGGAAAGCTAAATTTCGAAGACCAAACCACCAATTGGGGCATGGGCGAGCAATCGAATAGTAGCGGTGCGGCCTATGCCGATTTAGATAATGATGGCGATTTAGATTTGGTCGTAAATAATATCAATTCACCCGCATTTATTTATCAAAATGAAGCAAATACTAAGCTCGGCAATCAGTTTTTGAAAGTAAAACTCAATGGCGAAAACGGCAATAAAATGGGAATTGGAGCAAAAATATATCTTTACGCTCAAGGAAACACCCAATACCAAGAACAAATGCCTACTCGTGGTTATCAATCGAATGTGAGTTTTATGATAAATTTTGGTTTGGGGAAAAATGCCAAAATAGATTCAATAAAAGTAGTTTGGAACTCGGATAAAAGCCAAGTTTTGAAAAATGTACCAGCAAATCAGACCTTAGTTTTGGAAGAAAAAAATGCTTCTCTCAAAACAAATTTAGCTATTCAAAACAATACGATTTTCACAGAAGTAACTTCTCCGATTATTTCAGTTCAGAACAAAACCACGCACAATGACTTCAAAAGACAATCATTATTGACAAATTCTCAATCATTTATAAGTCCAGTAATGGTCAAGGGCGATGTAAATAAAGACGGACTCGAAGATATTTTTGTGGGCGGAAGCTACGGAAAAGGCAGCGAACTTTATATTCAATCAAGCGGTACTTCTTTACAATTTACAAAAAAATCATTTCCATCAAACCCGAATGCTGATGTGAGTGATGCCGTCTTTTTCGATGCCAATGGCGATGGTTTTCAAGATATTTATGTGGCTTACGGTGGCTATGGAAATTTTACCGAAAACGACCCCAATCTACAAGACCAACTATTTTTGAATAATGGCAAAGGTGAATTTCAACTCAGTGCCTCTGCCCTACCTGCTATGCTCACAAGCACAGGTTGTGTACGAGTAGCCGACATCAACGGCGACTCAAAACCCGACCTTTTTGTGGGTGGACGAGTTTCTATTGGCAAATATCCAAACACTCCCCGCAGTTATGTGTTGATTAACAGCTCCGTAGCGACGGTCGCCCTACCCCCCGATGGGGGAACAAAAAAAGAACTTTTAACTTCCCCGTCGGGGGTTAAGGGGGCTACGTTTATCGAAGCTACACCCGACGAATTAAAAAATATCGGTATGGTGAGCGATGCCGCTTTTGTTGATTTGAACAAAGATAAAAAGCAAGAATTGATAATTGTTGGCGAATGGATGCCGATAACAGTTTTTGAAAATGAAAACGGAAAACTAACCAATAAAACCGAAAATTATTTTGACCAAAAACTATCTGGTTGGTGGAATAAACTTGTAGTCGAAGACCTCAACGGCGATGGTTCACCCGATTTATTGGTTGGTAATTTAGGGCTAAACAGTCAAGCAAAAGCAAGCGAAAAACAACCAATCGAACTGTATTACAAAGATTTTGATGATAACGGTAGCATTGACCCAATTTTGTGTACGTACATTCAGAACAAAAGCTACCCATATCTGACTCGTGACGAATTGTTGGAACAAGTACCAACCAAACGCCCGAAGTTTACGTCTTATGAAAGTTATTCAAATGCGACTTTGACCGATATTTTTGGTGAAGACGAGCTAAAAGACGCAAAAAAATTGGAAGCAAATTGTCTAAAAACAGTACTTTTGATTCAAAATCAAGCAGGCAAACTTGAAGAAAAACCCTTACCCATCGAAGTTCAGTTTGCCCCAATTTACACAATTACGGCTACTGATTTTGACAAAGATGGAAAGAAAGATTTAATCTTAGGTGGCAATTTGAATAAATCTCGTCTAAAATTCGGGAAATATGACGCCAACTATGGTTTACTACTAAAGGGCGATGGAAAAGGACAATTTACAAGCATTTCGCAACGCCAATCAGGTTTCAATTTGCAAGGAGATGTGCGTTCATCGTTGTCAATAAAAGACTATGTGTTTTTTGGAATCAATCAGCAAAGTATCAAAGCATTTAAAGCAAAATTACATTGATTACAAAGAAACATTATATATTTTCTTGAAATCATGCAAATATCAATTATGTGCAATGCTTTGCAATAGCACGAATGGTTCAAAATGTTGATAGTCAAACGATTGCACATTTAGTTCCTTACACAATACTTAAAACTATTTTTATTACTTGTTGAAAAAAGTACTATTTTTGATGATTATAGAAAAAAAGTGATTAAGTTAACAAAACATTGACAGAAGCCCCTAAGTTTCTTGGGGCTTTCTTTTTTACTCTTTTAACCAAAACAAACCGTTAACGACATAATGTTGAATGAGCTGTTGACCAAAAAATTTAAAGATTATTTTGGAGATAATCCTACTTTGTTAGTTCGAGCACCAGGCCGAATAAATCTCATCGGCGAGCATACCGATTATAATAATGGTTTTGTATTACCCGCCGCAATTGATAAAGCAATCTATTTTGCAATTTCTCCCCGAAACGACCAAAAATGTATTTTATATGCCTTCGATTTAGATGATTCGCACGAATTTTTGCTGGATAATCTCGAAAAATCAGAAAAAGGTTGGGCAAATTTTTTAATTGGAGTTTTGGCCGAAATCATCTCAAGAGGCAAACAAATCAATACTGGCTTTAATGTAGTTTTTGGTGGTGATGTGCCACTCGGTGCGGGGTTGTCTTCGTCGGCAGCGGTCGAAAGTGGCATCGGCTTCGCACTCAATGAATTATTCGATTTAGAATTATCAAAACTCGATTTAGCACTCATTGCACAACAAGCCGAACACAAATACGCTGGCGTAAATTGTGGCATAATGGATATGTTTGCTTCTATTCATGGCAAAAAAAACTCTGTCATCAAACTCGACTGCCAAGACCTCAGTTTTGAATATTTTCCTTTCAATTTCCCCGATTATACCCTCGTTTTGTGTAATACTGGCGTAAAACATAATTTGGGCGATAGTGAATACAACCAACGTCGTGCTGAGTGTGAAGAAGGCATCCGCATAATTCAAAATGCGTTTCCACAAGTCGATAGTTTGCGTGATGTAACGATGCAAATGCTTTGCAGCCAAGCCGATAAACTATCAGAAGTTGTTTATCGACGTTGCAAATATATTGTCGAAGAAACCAAACGAGTAGCGATTACTTGCAAAGCCCTTGAAAACGGGGATTTAGCAACTTTCGGGCAAAAAATGTACGAAACTCACGAAGGATTGAGCAAAGAATACGAAGTTAGCTGCCCCGAATTAGATTTTTTGATTGAACAAACGCTCAACTTTGAGGCAGTAGTCGGTGCAAGAATGATGGGCGGAGGCTTTGGTGGTTGTACACTAAACTTGATAAGAACTGATGCCGTTGACGACTTTCTCGAAACAATGAGCCTTGCGTATAATCAGGCATTCAATATCGAACTACAATCGTATAAAGTCAATATTTCGAATGGCGTTGAGGAAATAGAAAAAGAGCTGGTGATGAATTAATTTTTTGAGAGAAAAATGCTTAAATTGCAAAGGAATTATTGAATTTATGACATCCATAAACCGTAGTTCCACAAGCTAAATGCAATAAAGCTATGACTCTCGAAGAACTTGATTTAAACGGAACATATACTTATGCCGATTACCTCAAATGGAATTTTGAGGTAAGTGGTATTCCGCAACGCATAGAATTGATAAAAGGCAAAATCTTCAAGATGTCGCCTGCCCCAGCACGCAAGCATCAAGAAAGCCATCGGAATATCTTTTTCTACATTGCTCAATTTTTGAGAAAAAGTCCATGTAAACTTTACTCTGCACCATTTGATGTTCGCCTTCCTCGCAAAGACGATAAACGTGATAAAGTTCATACCATCGTTCAGCCTGACCTGTGTGTAGTTTGCGATTTAGATAAACTGGACGATGCTGGTTGTGTCGGAGCTCCCGACTTAATAGTAGAAATTCTTTCGCCAGGCAATAGCCGAAAAGAAATGAAAGAAAAATTTGAAGTCTATGAAGAAAACGGTGTAAAAGAATATTGGCTCGTCTATCCTTTCGACGAATACGTAATGGTTTATACTTTAAACGAAAATGGCAAATTTATTGGAAGTAAGCCTTTGGTTGAAGGTGAATTTATCCAATCTACGGTGCTACCAGGCCTTGAAATAGAAGTTGGAGAGGTTTTTAAATACTAAATTTCTCAAATCTACTTTCCTAAAAATACTTACAAAATCATTGCATGAACAGAGCAAAAAACCTCGAAAGATTACAAAACGAAGAATTTGATATTTGCATTATTGGTGGAGGAGCGAGCGGTGTAGGCTGTGCTTTAGATGCAGTTTTACGGGGTTTTAAAGTTGCTTTAATTGAAAAAGAAGACTTTGCCGCCGAAACTTCTTCCAAATCAACCAAACTGATTCATGGTGGTGTGAGATATTTAGAACAAGCTTTTAAAAATTTAGATTTTGCTCAACTTCGACAAGTAAAACACGGCCTCGAAGAACGCCATACTGTAATCAGAAATGCACCGCATTTGGCACATCCATTGGCTTTGATTACACCCGTTTTTAGTTGGTTCGAGGGTTTTTACTTCAAAATTGGACTAACAATCTACGGTTTTTTCGCAAAAAACGATTCAATGCCAAAAGCCGAATGGCTCAATAAAAAAGAAACTTTTGAACATATTCCTACACTCACGCCCAAACTTCACAGTTCGGTAATGTATTATGATGGTCAGCTCGACGATGCTCGGTATTGCTTAGCTCTGGCTCATTCAGCCGACGAAGCGGGTGCCGTTGTGGTCAATCACGCTGCAATTACAGGTTTTGAAAAAGATAGTACTGGGAAGTTATTTTCAGCTACAATAACCGATAATCTTTCCGAAAAAAACATCAGCGTAAAAGCCAAACTTTTCATCAACTGCACGGGGCCATTCGCTGATAATATTAGGCTTTTGGCCAACGATAAAGAAGAAAAACGCCTTCGCCCAAGCAAAGGTGTGCATATCATGCTCCCATCCGAGGCTTTACAAAGCCAAGATGCCATGCTGATTCCAAAAACAAAAGATGGCCGTGTAATATTCGTAATTCCGTTTGAAGGTGAAGTAATGGTCGGAACAACCGATGATGAATACCGAGATTTAGAAAAAGAACCAATCTTGATTGAGCAAGAAATTGATTTCTTACTTGACACACTTCGTCCATACCTTGCCAAAGTTCCTACCAAATCAGAAATTAAATCGGGTTTTGGCGGTTTACGCCCACTTATTGCTTCATCTGGCTCAAAAGCCACTAAAAAACTCGTGCGTGACCACGAAGTAGAATTTGATGAAAAATCTAATTTATTGAGTCTCTTAGGTGGAAAATGGACAACCTACCGCCTAATGGCCAAAGACACAATTGACGAAGCCTGTAAAATTCTGAATAAAGATGCGGCCTGTAAAACCGAACTACACTATTTGGTCGGTGGAGAAAATTATAATTTTGAAGAATGGAAAAATATTCAGAAAAAATATAAACTTGACGAAGATATTTGTCAGCATTTATTAAAGAAATACGGTACAAAAGCCAACGAAGTTTTAGAAATTTCAAGCCTTACGGAAAGGATTCACAAAGATTATCCTTTCATTAAAGCCGAAATCATTTACACAATTCGAGAGGAAATGGTGGGAAGTTTAAGAGATTTCTTCGCCCGCCGCACTCGCCTGGAATTAATGAATTGGAAAGCTACACTTAGTGCGGTCGATGCAGTAGCCGATGTCATGACAGTTGAATTAAATTGGTCAGAAACTCAAAAGCAATTAAATGTTACTGAATACAAAAAACTCTTGAAAAACTTCATGCAAACGGCCAATATTCATTAAAAACCGAGCGATGTTTGTTTCACTCAAGAGTAGTTTGAGGCAAAAAATCATTTTAGAGCGAAACGCCCAAACTTAGTCCACCACGGAGTTCATATGTACCAATAACGTAAGAAGGAGTCACATTTGCCCGAAGGAAAACAACTCTCGGATGTGGTGGAATATCAAAAATAACTTGCTGTCTGATACCGAAAATTCCGAAAGCATAAGCTCGGGTATCAGCACTCCTGTAAGCAATAGGCGTAGCACCTGCCCCCAACTCCACAAACCACTCAGCCGCAATTTTGGAAGGTGCCGATTTACACTTGACACTTACTCTTTTGTTAATTCCCTTCCGAAGATTATTGATTAAATAATTGTACGTGACCGAAGTTGGAACAGAAATACCTCCGCCATTGGCAACTTGCCCAGTACCCGTTGACTTTCCTCCTGGCAAAAAACCAATACCAGAACGTAGTGCTAAAAAACTATTTTTCCATCTAACTGGAAGATATTCTACATTAACTGACCCCAGTGGACTAATCGCAAAAGATTCGACCATAATGGCTGTACGATAACGAGTACGGTACATTATTTGAGCTTGACTCGTCTCAGATAGTACAAATAAAATGATGAGGGTTATAAAATACTTCACTCGATTATAGGGGTTACGTCAACTATGATGTGATAAAAACGTGCCAAAATGTGTTTACTAAATAATATTTTATCACTTTTAAGCCTTATGATGTTTTGAGAACGCATTTTAAGTCAAAAAAATTGCAAATTCAAGTCATTAGTCATAAAAAAAGGCAGAAAATTTCTGCCTTTAAATCCAAAAATGAGCGTCAGTTTTTTATAAATCCTTAACCAGTTCCTTTTGTGTTTCGGTCAATCTGAATCTTTCGCCATAAGTATCAGCCAAACGCTCGACTTCTTTCAAGAAAGATTCTTTGCCAATAAATTCTGGAAAATTGAGCGTTCCACCCGCATACGGAGGAAAACCCCAAGCCAAAATCGAACCGATATTTCCATCTAATTTTGTCATCAAAACGCCTTCATCCATACAACGAATTGATTCTACAACTTGGCGATAAAGCAAGCGTTTTTTGACTTCCTCAACATCAGGTTGTACTTTAGCAACTGGAAAGTATTCAGCCAATCCTTCCCACAAGTGTTTTTTTCCACTTTCTGGATATTCATAAAAACCTTTCTTGTTTTTCTTGCCAAAACGTCCTAAATCTTCCACCATCATTCGAGTTACTTGATACGCTCCATCTTCTTCGGTCAATGCACCATCGGCAATGCTTTGCTTAGAAATCTTCAAAGCTAAATCTAAAGCAACTTCATCCGAAACTGCCAAGGCACCAACTGGCATTCCTGCATTTTTTCCTGCATTTTCAATCAAAATTGGGTCAACGCCATCTTTCAATAATGCAATACCTTCGGTTGTGTAAGTGCTAAAACAACGAGAAGTATAAAATCCACGAGAGTCATTGACCACAATTGGTGTTTTACGGATTTTCTTCACAAAATCAACCGCCAAAGCCACGGCATAATCAGAAGTTTCTTTACCACGAATTAGCTCAACTAACATCATTTTATCAACTGGCGAGAAAAAATGAATGCCAATAAAGTTTTCGGGTTTTGCCGAAGCCTTTGCCAAACCTGTAATCGGAATTGTGGAGGTATTTGAAGCAAATACACCCGATTCGGCCAACATTGGTTCTGCTTCTTTGGTTACGGTTGCTTTTAATTCACGGTTTTCAAAAACTGCTTCAATAATCAAATCGCAGCCTTTCAAATCTGAAATATCGGCGGTTGGCTTTATCAAACTCAATAATTTTTCTCCTTTATCGGCCGTTGTTTTGCCTCTTTCTATACCTTTTTGTACCAAACCTCTCGAATAATCTTTGCCCTTTTCTGCACCTTCCAAACTCACATCTTTCAAAACAACTTCAATTCCTGCCATTGCCGATACATACGCAATGCCCGCACCCATAAATCCCGCACCCAAAATACCAAGTTTCTTGACTTCGGTTGGTAGAATTCCTTTCGGGCGACTCGCTCCTTTATCAGCTTCATTCTTACCCAAAAACATTACTCCGATTAAATTCTTAGCTTCACGGGAAGTGGCTACTTTCACAAAATAACGAGCCTCAATCGGAATCGCCCTATCCATATTTACTTGCAAACCCTCATAAACGCACGAAAGAATAGCAATCGGAGCGGGATAATTGCCTTTGGTTTTATCCATAACCATGGCCGTTCCACCCGCAAAAGTTCGCATTCCCGTTGGCGATTGCACATTTCCACCTGGTACTTTATAATTTTCACGAGCCTTGATTGCTCCCGTTTTCTTATCAAATTCGTCCCACGGCTGAATCGCTTTCGGATTGGCCAGAATCCATTTCATGGCTTTTTCCATCATTTCTTCACGAGTAGCCGCCATATCGTTTACCATTCCGTAACCCAACGCTTCTTTGGGCGAAATACGCTTGCCTTCAACCATGAGCATCAACGCTGCTTCCATGCCAATTATACGTGGTAAACGTTGCGTTCCGCCCCCACCTGGGAGTAAGCCGAGCTGCACTTCGGGCAAACCAATGACCGCCTTAGGATTATCGAGAGCGATGCGATAATGACACGACAAACAAACTTCGTAGCCACCACCCAAAGCCGTGCCATTCATGGCTGCCACAACTGGCTTTCCGCAAGTTTCGAGTTTACGGAAAATAGCATTGAAATTAAGCGAAAATTGGTGCATTTCGCTTGGGTCTTTGCTATTATTACGCAAAATCATCTTTACGTCCGCTCCTGCAATAAACTCATTTTTTTCGGAAGTGATGATAATTCCTTTCACTTCGGGGTCGGCATAAGCCGCTTCAAGATGCCCCTCAAATTCAGGAATCGAAATATCGTTCAGAACGTTCATCGGCGAAGTTGTCATGTTCCAACTGATAATCGCCACGCTGTTTTCTACTTTATAATTAATTTCCATTAGATGGTTGAATATATTTTGTTTGTTGTAAAATCAAATTTGCTTTTCTGATGTCTTTTTCTCTACCAAATAGCATAAAAACTCGGTATTGCTCTGTCAAAGTTGGAATTTTCACACTTAACTCTTCATTTATTTTAACTATTTGCCACTGTGCTACTTCCAGTTTTTGCCATTCATTTTCATGAAAAACCTTTAGTTTACCCATTACCTCAATTAGTATTTCTCCAAATTTGAATCTGCCAAAATTTGATAAGAATTTATCTGCATGAGCAGGTGAATAATCGTCTAATTTATTAGTTTGCCAAATCTGTTTCAAAAAGTCAGCATCACGGCTTGATGTAAACAAATCAATATCGTCAATGTTTTCAAGCTGAATACCCGCTAATACTAAAGCAGAGCTTCCCACAATCCAAAAAGGGTCTTGAAGTTTGGCTAAATCTTCGGAAATAGCAGTGATTGCTGCTTTTATTTTTTCGAGCATAAATATACAGTATGCTTGCATACTATCTGCAAATATAAAAAAATATGATTAATAGCTACACAGAAAAGAATGAATTATTCTGATAAAGCTTTGAATAAAAAAGCCCTCAAAATATACTAAAATACATTTTAAGGGCTTTCAAAAATACGAATACAACTTATCCTAACAAATCAAAATCTAACCTAACTCCCTCATTATCAACGCTCAAAGAAGCAAATCTGCCGCAAGGAATTGTCCAATTAATGGCTTCGTGACCAACTGGAAAATCATAACAAATTGGGTAATTATATTCTGCTGTATGCTCGGCGATGATTTCGTAGAAAGTTTTACCGAAAGGTTCATCGTTTTCTTTTATATCCGAAAAATCTCCGACAATTAATCCTACCAAGTTTTTGAGCTTTCCTGCACGCTTTAGCTGAATCATCATGCGGTCGATGTTGTAAAGATATTCGGAAATATCTTCGATAAACAAGATTTTCCTATCGGTATCGACTTCTGATTTTGAACCAATCAAATGGGCTAAAATACAAAGGTTTCCACCCACGATTTGCCCCGCTCCCACTCCTTGTTTATTTTTTTCTTTTGATGGAATTACGTAATGAATGTTTTCACCAAAAAGAAATGCTTCGAGTTTCTGAACAGAATCATAATCTCGCATAAAAGTCTTGGGCATGGGAGCATGAAGGCTCTGAAAACCCATGACTTGCAAATGCCCGTGTACGGCCGTAATATCCGAAAATCCAATCATCCATTTCGGGTTTTTCTGGAATTTAGTAAAATCAACGGCATCAATAATTCTCGAACTTCCGTAGCCTCCTCTGGCCGAAAAAATAGCTTTAATTTCTTGATTATCAAGTTGTTGTTGAAAATCTCTTAAACGAATTTCGTCAGTTCCTGCAAAATTAAAATACGATGCACTCACCGATTCGCCGACTACGACCTCAACACCCCAATTCTCTTGCATTAAGTTGATTGCCGACTGAATATCTTCGGGATTAAGCTTACTGGCAAGAGCTACTATGGCTACTTTATCGCCTTTTTTTAGAGATGGAGGAGAAATTAATGCGTTCAATTTTATAAGAATTTTAATAAATCGTTTCAACGCTGGCAGGGTTCTGAACCGCCAGCGTTAGTTAATAAATCAAGGATTCAAAGATACAAGGTCGAAATCATGAATTTTACGCAAATCTAAAATATAACTTTCATCGCCGTTGTTTTCGAGCATCGGCTTGAACTTTGCTCCCCAAATTAGCTCATCATAAAAGTACGAATGACGTTTATGAACAGCATCGGCAAAGGTATCGTCAACGCCCTCGGTGGCAATCATAAATTCGGTATCCGCTTTGGCAAGTGATTCGGGCGTTTCGCCATAAAGTGGACTATCTTCGGTTATCGCATGAACAATTGTCCAGTTTGTTGGAAAAAAGTTTACCTTCGAGCGTTCGAGTGTAAGACCATAATATTGTCGATTTCTGATTCCGTTTTTTTCTTCCACTTTCGAGAAAACCAAACTTACACTTAAATTGATGATTTGGTTACTTTTTTCATTAACCATTCTAAACATCAAGGCATTAGTATCAAGATAAGGAGCAATAATGGCATTTCGGCTGAATAAAATTCGGGGATTGGGTCGAGAAAAACGTCCATAGAGCAAACCTGTAATAATGGCAAACATCATTAGTCCTGTGAGAGCTTCGATACCTGCAACGAAACTTGCTGCAAAACCCACAGGAGCAATACGGCCATAACCTACCGTAGTGAGCGATTGTGCCGAGAAGAAAAACGCATCCCAAAACTGCGAACGAGCATTGGTCATATCAACACCAACTAAATGCTCGACACCGATGCGATAATACAAACCTGCAAAAATAAGGTTTAACACTAAGTAAACGAGGAGAACAACCAAAATAAAAGTTCCCCAACGAATAGTAAGAAGGCGATTATATAGATTGAGCCAAGCTTCAAACGACTGCCCGACTCGCTTTACATTAAAGTTTCCATTATTGGTAAGAAGTCGAGTTTGGCGGTCGGTCATTTTCGTACCGAAGCCTAAATCTTGTCTATTACGTTCTTTTTCTACAAGTGAATCTTTTTTTTTCATATATCTGCTGTGCAAATACACTCTATTTGCAAAATGAATTTCGGTTGTTTCAGAAACAACACAATTTCAATACAAAAAAGTTTTCAGAGGAATACCACATCATCAACCACTGATTCACCAACATCTTTATTGATGAGGTCAAGTAGTTTGGTTTTAGCCATGAAAAGTTCTTGGCGAAGTGGCGAAGAGTCGATTCGGAGATACAAGACTCTATTTTTAACGTAGATTTCTTTGGTACGAGAAGCAATAGTTGGCCCCATCATTCGTCCCCAAAAAGCTATCAAGTAGGTTTCGTTGAAACGAGTTTTTAGGTCAAATGTTTTCAAAAATGCTTCGATGGCATCTTTCATCGGAGTAGCTTGCGAACGACGGGTGGTTTCTGATGCCATGATTTTTAGTAATTTTAGCGATGAATCAAAACTATTTCAACAATTCTACTACTTCAAAACTTACCAACGCCTTTTCAGCATTAGATTTTATGAAAGCGTTTTGAGGTAAAGTGATTATTACTTTATCATCAAAGTTGGTTGCCAAACGCTTGGCTGGCACTTTGAGATAAATTGTATCGTCATATTGCTTCAATACTGATTCTGGGCCTTCTAAAATAATTTCGGTAGGCGAAATATTTATCAAACTTGAAACCACAAAGTTTTTCTGTAAATCTATGCCCAAACTATCTACTTTTAGCTTGACCGTCTTCTTTTGTCTTCGCTCAAAATGTAAAGTTGTGGTATCGACCAAAATATAATTTAATTTGGGTCTTTGTAGTAAATTTGTAAGCGACTCAAGCAATGAATTATCATCCAACCTACTGATTTTCAATGGATTTTCAATTTCGTAAACCAGCGGTGTGGCATTTGAAAACAGGTTATATTTCAATAAATCCCAACCCGTACTTGACATACTTACGTTTAATTGCCGCGGCAAAGGTTTGGTTGAAATATAAAGTGAATCGTTATATTTGATGGTGAGAGGATATTGAATTTTTGCCGAATATCCCGATTTATTTAGAGAATTTAGCAGCCAAAATACGAAGGCCGCTAAAAAGCACAGTACTAAGGTTTTAATATTCATGAGTCGATAGTCAACATACCACAGTCGATAGTGAACAAAGTTTTAGGGCAGAATACCTCTTACCGTCGTCTATGGACTATCGACTGTGGAGCGGAACGCCGCCCGCTACTATTATTTTTTTCTTGCGACTGAAGTTTTATCAAAAGTCAATCTTGCACCGCCACCTGCTGAAACTGTTACAGTTAAATCATCTTTTGATACGATTTTGCCGTGCATTCCTCCGAAAGTTACGATTTCATCGCCTTCTTTCAATTCTTCAACCATTTTCTTTTGGTCGCTTGCTTTTTTTTGTTGTGGACGAATCATAAAGAAATAAAATACGGCAATCATACCGACCATCATCACTATCGAAAACATACCATTTCCACTCTGTGCTTGTAAAAGAATCATTATTTTAGAATTTTTGGTTATATTATATTTAATTTTTGAGGCTTACAATTTAGGAATTGCATTCAAAGCCGCTTTTGTTTTATCGGACGTTTCTTTTCCTTCAACAATCGCCGTAAAGGCCAAAACAGTTTGCGGAGGATTGGCATTAGAGTAAATCGTTACAAATTTTTTGTTTGCACCCACTTTCCCTTGACTATTGAAACGCACCGTAATTTGGTCTGACTGCCCAATGCCAATCGGATGGTCAGGCTTTGAAGCAACCGTACAACCACACTGCACTTGTACATCAGTGATTGTCAAAGCACTTTTACCAACATTTTTAAATTTAAACACGTGCGAAACCGTATCTCCTTCGGCAAGCGTGCCAAAATCAACTACTTCTTTATCAAACTCCATGATTGGAGCGTTTGCCAAAGCCGCCAATGAGTCTTCTTTACTCATTGATGAAGTCTGCCCTTTTGAATCAATCAAATTGCAAGAAAAATTCATTCCTGCCAAAATAATCGTTGAAGTGAGAGCTAAAAGTACTTTTTTCATGTTTTTAGTCAATAGTCCACAGACGATGGTCGATAGACAAAAGATTTGTAATAAATGTATAAATAAATACTACTTCTTAATAGAGATTCCAACTGATTAATTTGAAGTTTTCAAAAAAACTATTGGCTATCGTCTATTAATTATTTTTAGTTTTTCGATTTAATTTGGCTCATCAAAGACTCTACGTCTTCGAGTAGTTTTTCGGCTTTTTGACGAGCTTCGCTCACTACTTTTTGTCCTTCTGCTTTTGCCGAACTATCGCCACCAACTACTTCCATCGCTACTTCGTCGCCTCTTTCGATGAGGTCGTTGATGAATTTCTGTAATTGTTCACGATATTTCGATAAACGATACGACAGTTTATCACGAGTTACTTCACCTTTTTCGGGTGCGTACAAAATTCCGATGGCTGCACCTGTGGCTACTCCAGCCAAAAATGCAATGAAAGTTCTTGATGAATTGCTCATAAAATTCAATGAGTGAATGAATGATTTATCGAATGAGTGAATACTTATTCTCTATAAAACGCCCATTATTAATTGATAATTGTTTATTGATAATTGACACCTATTTATTATCTAACATACCTCTACCACTCTTACGAAGTTTGCCCGATTCTTTGAGGTCTTTTGATACACCATCTAAAATACCATTGACAAACTGCCCACTTTTCGGGGTGCTATAATCTTTGGCAATTTCGATGATTTCGTTTATCGTAACCTTCACTGGAATACTCGGATAATTGAGCATTTCAACAACCGCCATTTTCAATAAAATATGGTCGGTGATAGCGATACGCTCGATTTCCCAATTTTTGAGTTTTGGAATCAGAATTTCTTCTAAATCTTTGGTTTCAAGAATACTTTTCTGATACAAAGTTTGTAAAAATTCTTTTCTTTCGTCCCATTCATCGTCTAAAATTGCTAATTTTAATCTACCATCTTCGACCAATGCCTGAAAAGTATGCGTTACGGCCGCTCTGAGGGTTTCGATGTCATCAATCCAATACAAATCTTGTTTCTCGAAAAACTCCCACGCAATTTCGTGTTTCAATATTACGTTTTTGAGTAGATATTTCAAAATCGCAAAATCTTCTTCGAGCGTATGATTGGTTTTTGAGACATATTCCTTGTAGCGGTCATTGGCACGAATTACCTCACGGTATAGGTTAGCCACAAAAACCTGCTCATTGACCATGCTAACACTTCGACGACTACACATGATTTCGAGTGAATTTTCTTGACGTAGAGCCTTAATAACTTGGTTATCAATGAGTTTTGATTTTTCTTCGCCAGTACTATCTTGATTAGCACGTTTGCCGAGTTCGATAAAAAGCAATAAGATTTGTAGATACAATTCATAGACTCTTTCGGCCTCAATTACCATGCGGCTGGCGTAATGCTGAACGTCTTTTCGATTTTTTTGAAGATAAAATTCTTTTGCTTTTTCGACCATTCTCAACACTTCTACGGGTGCATTGAGTTTTTCAGCTTCCTGTCGAGAAAAAGCTTCTTGAAAAAGATTTTGACCCAATTTTTTTAATCCTTCAAGTTTCTGTTTATCTTGAAATTCCATCGAATTCAAATCTGGAGAAAAATGGTCGGCAATTAAGTCTAAAGCTAATTGGAAATTCGCACCCTCAGCTTGCTTATAAGCAAAGAGGGCTTGCATCGCACGAATCCGTATGAGGCGTCTGTTAAGCATAGGCGTTCAAAGAACTGAAGTTTTATTATGGTGCAAAATTAGTGAAAATTATACACAACCCCTAACCACTATGAGGGAATTTATGTTTAGTAGATACATTATTTTGTGGCTGGTACTGAAAAACAGTTATTTTAGAGTAGATTTGAATTTATGAAAAAAGCTAAAATGAATATAAAAGCAAGATATTTTTTTATTATCCTACTGTTAATCAGTGAGTTGAGTGGTTTTTCGCAAAGCTATACTTCGGAACAGATAAAGGAAGACCTCGTGAATCTGAAAAACGAGATTGAAAAATATCATCCTGACCCCTACAAATATATTTCAAAAGAACGATTTACGTTCTTGCAAGACTCTCTACTGCAAAAAGTTTCGGGAAAATATTCGCTCCGAGAAGCCTACTTTACATTTTTGCCCTTGGTGCAAGCCGTTGGCTGCGGACATACGCACATGTCGCCCGACCGTAGGTTACTTTCTAAAAGCAATTCACTTGCCGAACGTCCGAAGTTTTTTCCGTTTAGTGTGCGTTATATCAATAATCAGTTGTTGGTTTCTCGCAATTATTCGGCCGATAAAAAGATTACTCGTGGCACCGAAATCTTAGAAATTGATGGTCAGCCTGTCAAGAAAATCTTGGAGCATCTCGAAAAGATTTCGTATTACAACGGTGATGGCGTAAATCCGAATGCAAGAAAATATTATGCGATTCGAGAATTTAGAAAATTGTATTATTTGTGGAAAGGCGAAGAAGATAATTTTCTCGTGACCTATCTAAAACAAGGACAAAGCAAAGTAAAAACGAGCAAAATTGAAGGACAAAGCATTGATTTTATGGAGAAAATGCTCGAAACTCGCTACCCAGATGTTGACGAAGACACAACAGGAATTGTATCTTATCGGGTAATTGATTCGAGTCAAAAAGTTGCGATGGTTGACATTCGTTCGTTTATGTACGGCATGAAAGACTACGGACGTAGCACGAATTTTGAAGGTGAAACTCGCAAGATTTTCAGAAAATTGGAAGAGAATAAAATCGAAAATTTGATTTTAGATTTAAGAGGAAATTCGGGCGGAATCATTGATTATTCGATTTTCTTTTTGCGATATTTTGCCAATCAACCATTTGATGCCTACAAAATAGGTTTTCGAGATGAAGGCTTGCAGCGACTCAAGCAAGATTATAAAAAATACGATGCGTATTTGGCCAAAGAAGCGGCCTCGAGGCTCAATAAAGAGTTTACGGTGCGAGATTCGGACGGCTATTTGGAAAGCAAATACCAACAAAAACAACGCCCGCACGACGAATTTAGATTTAATAAAAACGTTTATGTGCTGATGAATGGCGGCACGTTTTCGGCGGCGGCTTTGTTGGTTTCAAAACTTCATAACATGGGCGTAGGAACTTACGTAGGCATGACTTGCGGAGGTGCTTATGATGGCTGTTCGGCAGCACAATTTTCATCAATAAAATTACCAAATACAGAATTAGAAATTTCGTTGCCGCTGGGTAGAATTTTGTATAATGTCGATGCTAAGAAATACAGTAAGCCAATTCTCCAACCAGATTTTGAAGTAAATTCAAACCTTGAAGATTTTTTGAATAATGAAGATACGGTGTTGAAATATACACTCAATTTGATTAAAAATAAGGTTAAAATCAGATAGATTTCTTTCATTGCCGTCTGCTTTAGCTGACGGATGAAATATAAAAACATTCGGGCTTTAGCCCAAATAATAGTTTATGGAGCAACCCAAAAATTGAATTAACCTTCATAAATCCGTCAGCTAAAGCAGACGGCAATGAATTTTCTCATACACAAAAACTGATAACAAAATATTTTCGAACTACCATTCACCACTAAAAATTTCATGCAAAAATTTATCATTCTTTTACTATTTCCACTTTTTCTACAAGCTCAAAAGTCAAAAGATACTTTTACACCCGAAGAGGTTCGGGCAGATATGGCATTTTTGAAAAAACGTTTTGAGAAAATCCACCCTGGAATGTACTATTATAAGAGTCAAGAAGCTTACAATCAAATGTATGATTCGCTCTATAACTCTATCAATCAGCCACTTAGCTATTTGGAAACGTTTCGGGTTTTATCACAATTAGTGACTAACGTAAAAGATGGACACACAAATTTACGATACGACAAGAAGCGATTTAATAAAAAAAATGCCAAGTTTGTCCCTTTTTATCTTCGTAAAATTGATGGAAAATTTTATTTGGCTTTGAATTATTCCACCGATTCAACCATTATTCGT